>JAJYVK010000022.1 GCA_021792075.1 Actinomycetes bacterium
CTCCATCGAGAGAAACCGTTTCCTCAACCTCCGCCTCGGCTGCAATCGGGACCGCGGGAGGCTCAGCAGCCCTCGCTCTGAATCTGCGATAGGCCCCAGCCAAGATGAGCCCAAAATTGCCAAGAAAGATACCGGAAAGCGTATAAATGGAGAGAACCCAAAATGGCAGCGCTCTGGCGTTGTATACGGCACTGTTGGGCAAGAACACAAAGGCTGCCGCGGAAAATAAAGCCATAACTGTCAACAGGACTCCGAGTACCTGCTTTCGCCAGACAGAAACGATGACTCCGAGAGCGGACATGATCAACCACGGAAGCAGCGAGTGTGGAAACAGCGAACTCCCATAGGTCGTGACCTTCGACCAGCCCATGGAGGTGGAATAGGCAATCCGAAAAGCAAATGGTAGGGCCCAGAAGGCTGTGATCAATGCGGCCAATGCCACAAGCCCAACGATGAATGGTAAATCGGACCAGCTCTTGTAATAGATCCTCTTCAGAAGGATCAAGACGATGAGGGCAAACCCGACCCAGAATGACGGAAGTATGTGAGCCAGAGTCGCGAGCGCGAATATCATGGCTCCCAGGCCCATATCTCTCCTGGTCAAACCCCGCTTTGCCGCAATCGCTACGACGAGAATGCCAAGTGCCAGGGAAAGGGAAAACGAGTATTCACCAGCCAGAGTTGATGCCAGGTTCCCGCCATCGATGGTGTAACTCGTGTCAAAAAGGTAACCAACACCGACCAGGGCGACACATAGCGGTATTGGCCTAGGAAGATCGAACTTCTTGCCAAGGACGTAAAGGCTCGGTATGAGGATGAGAGAGCCAAGTACTGTGATCAACTTGAAGGCAACGGTGTAGGTGATGAAGAGGTTGAGGAGCGCCACAAGAATCGACGGAAGCGGAAAATAGAAGCCCAGCAAGGGAAAGCCGTCGTACCAGGCACTGCTCCAACCAGTCAGACGGAAGTGGTTGAAAACCTGGTGTTCGGCAAGCCATGGAACGATGAAATGGGCACCCGTGTCACCTCCCGTAGTAGTTGAGCTTGAAAGGATCAACGAGGGATGGAGCTGCCAAATGACGAATATGAGAGCCAACACAATAAAGGCCCTGTCGATAATCTTCGCTTTCTGGTCGGCGCTTAGTCCACTTATACGCTGCCTCAGTGAATGCACCAATCTATCATGCCCGATTAAATCAGACATAAAGGGTCACTGCTCCTTGTCCAAATACCAACTCATCGTTAGTGAATCTTTATCAGTGCAATCAGCGTTACTGCATTGAATGCACCGTGAGCGAACATCCCGGGCCCCAGACGGCCGAACTTCAACCTCATGGCTGCCAAGATCAGGCCAAAGAAGGCGAGGCCCAACAGCTGCAGCGGCTCGCCATGGGCCAAGCCAAAAAGCACAGCTGATATCACCGCAGCAAGAAACGATGACACCGATTCGGGAAAACGAGAAAACCTGTACTTGAGAGATCCCAGCAAAAGCCCGCGAAAATAAAGCTCCTCCACTATAGGAGCCCCTACCGCGAGGAAAAGTGCCAGAACCAAAAGGCCGTATCCATGGCCAAGACCGGTGATTGTCTGAGCCGGCTGGCTCAACTTCTCCGATAGGTTCGGAATCATATGCTCGAACGGATAGTACAGAAGCGGAATGATCACCAGCTGGCCAAGAATCCCGATCGGCACGCCAATGACCACATCCTGTAGAGCGATACGATAGAGGCCGAAATCAGATCTCAGTGAGCCTGAGCCCCTTTTCTTCGACGCGTAGATCACCGCGGCCAAAAGCCCTGTCCAAAGGCCCAATAGATTCGCGATCAAAGCACCAAGGGAGTTGGTAGCGGTCGCGTTTGCCGGAGCATTTGTCACCATCAGCTCCGCCAAGACATATATCGTTGCAAACAGATACCCCACGAGGAAGCCTACGACAGCAATTGAAAGTGCATTAATCCCTTTTAGACTCTCACGCGGAGCCGGCTCCCACTGGTTCACCTCAACGAGGTTAGCCCATCTTCTGACTGGTTAAGCCCATGTCAAAACTCTGGGGAGCGCACTAAAAGACGCGACTTGAGAAATCTATTAATCATTTATTTCCTTTGTACGCCTAACATGTGGTATATGAGTCGTCAAATGCCCGATAAGCGTCAACGCGGAAATGATAAAGGAAACAACAAGGGTAATAAAATCCTGCCGAATAGCCCAGACCAAAGCTGGCGCTGGATCGTCCTTGTGCTAGTGACACTTCTAGCTGCTGCATTCGTCTATGCATCGGTATTCACTCCGCAAACTACCAAACAACTGAGCTACGATACATTTCTTCAGGATGCCCACGCAAAGCAAGTCACCTCCGCTCAGATCGACAATGCGACAGGAAAGATAACGGGAAAGCTGGCTAACGGAACCAGTTACACGGTCAACGGTCCCCTGCCCTACATCACCAGCGATATTACCCAGCTGCGCAGCGAAGGAGTAAACACCTCTTTCTATACCCCCACCTCGAATTTCCTCACGATAATTCTTGAATACGGCCTTCCGCTGGTCCTCATATTCGCATTTTTCGCATACATGAATAGAAGAGCTCAAGGACAGATGTCGGGGATCATGTCGATAGGAAAATCGAAACCAAAGGTCTATTCGACGGAGAGACCTCGAACGACATTTGATGATGTGGCAGGATACTCGGCGGTAAAACTCGAGATCTCAGAGGTAGTGGATTTTCTGAAGAATGCCCAACGATTTCGTGAAATAGGCGCACGGATACCTAAAGGAATCCTTCTAGTCGGTCCGCCAGGAACCGGTAAAACCCTCCTCGCTCGAGCGGTGGCAGGCGAGGCTGGGGTTCCATTCCTCAGCGTCACAGGTTCAGATTTCATGGAGATGTTCGTTGGTGTAGGCGCTTCTCGAGTGCGAGACCTTTTCCAGACTGCTCGCAAGCAAGCACCAGCGATCATATTCATAGACGAAATCGACTCCATAGGCAGAAAACGTGGAGCCGGTCTCGGAGGAGGCCATGATGAAAGAGAGCAAACGCTGAATCAGATGCTTTCCGAGATGGACGGCTTTGACACGTCCGAGGGAGTCGTGGTCCTTGCGGCGACCAACCGGCCGGATATTCTTGATCCGGCACTTTTGAGAGCTGGTCGATTCGATCGCCAAATTGTCGTTCCTCTCCCGGACCTTGAAGAGCGGCTGCCAATCCTCAAAGTCCACTGCCGAGGCAAGAAGATCGCCGCTGATGTGGATCTGAGCATCGTAGCCCGTGGAACACCTGGTATGAGTGGGGCCGATCTCGCCAACCTAGTTAACGAAGCCGCGCTCTACGCAGTGAGGAGATCTTCACCAGAGATCCACATGGAAGACTTCGAGGCAGCCAGAGACAGGGTTTTGATGGGACAGAAGCGCGAGTCTCTCGTTCTTTCCGATGAAGAGAAGGAGCGAGTCGCGTACCACGAAGGCGGTCATGCGGTCCTTGCCTACGTGCTGCCAAACGCGGATCCTGTGCATAAGGTAACCATCTTGCCCACCGGCTTCGCGCTGGGAGTCACCCAGCAACTTCCGGTCGAGGAGCGGCACATCTACCCTAAAGAGTACATCGAAGACTCACTGGCTGTACGAATGGGAGGCCGTGTGGCGGAGAGGCTCATCTTTGGGAATCTTTCGACCGGCGCCAACAACGATCTTGTCGGCAATACAGAGCTAGCAAGAAAGATGGTCAGGGAGTGGGGAATGAGCAGCAGAATCGGGCCAAGAGCCTGGGGCTCTCAGGGGACTGTATTTCTTGGTGAAGACCTGATGCACAGCCGTGACTACTCCGAAGATACTTCGAAGATCATCGACGAAGAGATCGACCGAATTTTGCGGGAGCAAGAGGAAAGGGCAATGCAACTGCTCAAGGTCCACCAGAAAGGCCTCGAGCTGGTGGCCAACGCCCTCCTCGAGAAAGAGACCATAGACGGCAACGAAGTTGCAGCCCTTATCGACGAAGGCTACGGATCGCCGGTCTACGGCCCCGATTCCAAGAAGGCGCGAAAGCTGAAGCTGGGCAGCGAGGAGCGCACAAGCGAAGAGCCGAGCGGCGATCTCGCGGACATCGACCCACCCCAGGGCTAGGCCAGGAACTGACAATGAGGGTGATCCATTGGAAAGGCGTTCCACTCTGAATTTGTCAATTGTCACTGCCATCATTCATAATTTAATTATGAGTGGACAGATGAGACTTATTGAGATTGAAGAGCGGATTCCAAACTGGGCACTTGATCGCCAAACAAGAGAAGTAGGGCTCAAAGGGGTTGCTGTCGCCAGGGCTATACTCGAGAAGAAGTCGATCAAGAGTTCGCCAAGTTTATCTGGCGAGATGAAAAGATTCAAGATCGCCGGCAACCAATAGGAGTTTCCGCAATTTAGACTCTGCGAGCAGACGGAGAGGGTAACCTTTTTACCGTCTGAGCATTGCAAGCTGGAGAGTCCGAATGGATCAATACCCACTCTTAACTGAACGATTGGGATTTCCCAACGGAACGAAAGCCCTAATCGTAACTTGTGATTGTCTCGGGTTCTGTCATTCCTGCAACATCGGCATCTATGACGTCCTTCGGAACGGAATTGCCACCTCCGCAAGGCTGATAGTGCCTGCACCGTGGTCTCGCGACGCGGTTGTCCGGTACCGTGGCGAAGACGTAGGGGTCGAACTGACGCTGAACTCTTCAAACCCGATCCTTCACTTTGGTCCTCTAACCCAATCACCCTCACTCTTGGACGGACAGGGAGGATTTCCCGTAACGCTGGAAGATCTCTGGGACCATGCCGATCTTGCTGAGACACGCCGAGAATGCCGGGCGCAGATCGAACGAGCAATCTACTGGGGATTCGACGTATCTCACATTGCGTCCGAACTCGATGCCTTGATAATGCGACCGGAGTTCTTTGACATCCTTTTGGAACTTGCCATTGAATTCGATCTCCCCATTTCCCTCCCTGATTACTTGAATGAGGAGAGAATCGGTTTCCCAGTCAAAACACTGGCGTTCGAAGAGGGTGCGATCTTTCCCGACAGGGTGATCGATCCCTTTTCCGCCTATGAGCCTATTGACCCCGCGTCACAGGATCTTATTGAAGATGCAATCTTCTCAGTGGAGGAGGGCGTAACCGAGCTATGCATCCGCCCAGCACAAGACACTCCGGAACTGCGGGCAATTACACCTGAGTGGGCCACCTTCGTTTCACAAAAGACAGCCGCAAGCGAGCGACGTCACTTTGACCACCTGCTGTCACGTGCCAACATCACGCTGATCAGCTACCGGGAGATCAGAAACCGAGCCAGAGCGATCAAAGGCGGAACTCGTTCACACCGATCCAATTACGTATAGAGTCTTAATAGGGCCTATAATTTCTGACAAGTAGGAAAGGTCAATTGCCATGTTCGCAGAAATACTTGGGCTTGATTCCATAGTTGTCGTAGCAATCATTGTCTTGGTAATTGGAGCCAGCAGACTTCCGAAGATTGCACGATCGGTAGGACAAGCCAAGGGCGAATTCGAAAAGGGTCTAAAGGAAGGCTCCGTAACAGCGGAGACTGACGTAGAGAAGAAAGAGCAGAGCTAACTGCCTTCGAGCGTCTGCGGCGCCTGATCCTAGAACTCTGTGACAGCTGCAACAGCTGTCTGAAGATCGCGATATTCATCAGAGGTGGTAATAGGGAGTAGCGCCATCAGTTTTCCCATATTGCCCGTCACCTTTATTTTTCCTTGCATGAATGCAGCCGTAGCATCGAGTTCGCACTTTTGGATCGCAATGGCATCATTCCACTCCTGGCTCAGAACAACCTCTGGCTCGTCGAGTTCCCCTAGCTTGCACTCCACGAGCTTTCCGTCCTCCACAATCCAGTAGTAAAACACATTTCCGTTTGGACCATTGAGGATCTCGAACTGGATTGCCGCTGTTGCACCAGGACGTGATGGTTGAGACTGAGCCATCTTGAAATACTCTTCCATCCATTCAGCACTAAGCCACTTTGCCATTGCCACACTCCAGTCAAAACAGAATCAACAATCACCGATGTTATCAAGCTAAGCAATCAATTCAAGGAAGCGCCATCTATTTATCTTCTAGACCAGCAAAGAGATCTTCTTCGAATCCTTCCTCGGGCTTGGTATTTCCAATGGCAGATCTGGCGAGGATGTAGTCTTCCCACGGCCACACCTCCTCGGACACTTCATCAGGCAGGCCAAACCAGAAGTTCGATTTCGGGTCTATCTGAGTTGCATGAGCCAAGAGCGCATCCTTCCTGATTCTGAAGTAGCCCCTGACGTCTATTCGCGTAGTGATCTCGTCATCATTACCGAGACGGTTCAGCCGGTCTTCAGTAAACGGAGACTTGATACCGAGCTCCAGGAACTTTTCATGGAAAGCTCGGACTCGGCCGGATGCCCAAGCGCTGTAGTAAATTTTGGAAATCCGATGCGCCTCGCCGAGCTCTGGCCTGTAGCTGGGATCTCCGGATCGGTCATATGCATATATAGATATGTCATGGACCTTCAGGTGGTCTGGGTGGGGATAGCCCGCCTGATCTTCGTGATACGTCACCATTACCTGAGGCTTCTCTCGCCGAATGATCTCGATGAGCTTGTCGCCGGCCTCTTCTAGCGGTGCCTGGGCGAAAGAGTCCGGATTGGAGTTACTCTCCTCTCCCGGCATTCCGGAGTCCCTGTATCCGAGCAGATAAAGCCGATCATATCCGATGATCTTTATCGCTTTGTCGAGTTCTTCCCTGCGGATCTGAGCAAGGTTCTCCTTAACCTCCGGTCTGTCCATAGCTGGGTTGTTTATGTCACCCTCTTCCCCTCCCGTGCATGTCACCAGCACGCTGCGAACTCCTCGATCGTGAAGCTTTGCCACTGTTGCGGGGCCTTTGGATGACTCATCATCTGGGTGCGCATGAACCGTTAGAAGTGTAAGACTTTTTCCCATCGTTTCATTTTAGTTAGTTTCACGCCGATCGAAATTATCAATGCTGTCGAGGGATTTGTCCAAGGAGCTCGGAATCACATCATGTGTATCTATGTTGCAGTCGCCAAAGCGTTTCCGCTTACTTTCACTGGATGCCAAAAGCCAGGAACACACCCGTCTTTGTCCGAAGCGACGCCGTCCTTACCGCACAAATGCAGAACAGCCAAGACGTCCATTTTTTCCAAAGTCAATTCATTGATATGATTCCGGGAACGTCTGAGCAAACTGAAGGGCGGAATTGCGAAGCGCCTGTAAACAACGGTCTAGATCTTCAAGACTGCAGCTGTCAGTGTTGTCCTTTGGCTCGCTGGACCGAGCTTTAGTCGGTGACGGCCATGTCAGGATTCCGAGCGAAGATTCAATCTGATTGGGGTGGTATTAATGAATATTTTACGATTCCGACACCAGGCGGAGGCGAGGCGCTGATGACCGCGCCACATCGCATTGTCAATCCTGAGTCGCTGCCAAAGCCCGTCGGCTTCGCGCACGCCATAGTAGCCGCTCCAGGTCGAACCGTCTATCTAGGTGGCCAAGCAGCCCTGGAGGCTGACGGATTCACAGTCATATCCGGAGGGTTGATCGAGCAGTTTGACAGGTCTCTCTTCTTTGTAGTAGAGGCCTTAAAAGCAGCGGGCGGAAGTCCGGAACATCTGGTGTCGATGCTGGTATTTGTTACGGACGCCGCAGAGTATAGGGAGAATATGAGAAGTTTGGGCAAGATCTGGCGGAGCCACGTTGGCCGCCACTATCCGGCTATGACACTTTTGCAAGTGGGAGGGTTGCTCTATCCGGAGCTGCAGGTGGAGTTGCTGGCAACTGCCGTGATCCCAGATTAGAGAGCCAACTCCAGTTGCAGATTGGGATCGACGTGAGGCGGCAAGATATCCCGACCGTCCATCTGGAAATGCGTGGAATATTCGACAGCCGCTTTAAAGGCCTGCTAACAGAGATTGCGACCGCATTGTATCTCACACAGCGGATCGCTAGCTTGAAGGTGTCCTTAATGAAAATCCCTTGAGGCAGCTCTTATTTCGACTGGTAGCTTTTCAAGCTTCTCTGCAACGACATTTATAACTCCACTTTCAGTTTCAACCCTCCCGCTGACTATGAGAGCTGGGGAGAGTCTGGCTATCGATCTGTATCTTATCCACAGACCCTTGGAGCAAACGATGTTGATCAGTCCGGATTCATCTTCCAGATTGATAAATGTTGTTCCCTTTGCCGTAGACGGACGCTGCCTATGTGTAACCACGCCCGCGACCTTTACTCGCTCACCGTTTGAACAGTGAACAAGATCTTTAGCTAATACCACTCCAGCAGCTGCCAGCTCGCCCCTTTCAAATCCAAGAGGGTGCCCTCCCGGAGAGATCCCATAAGACCACAACTGCATGTATACCCTTTCGCGCTCACTTACAGGGCCAAGCGGCGGCGCCGTAGTGCCAACGGCCATGGAAGGAAGTATCCCATCGGAGTAACGGGAGCTGGGCCCAGCTGCCCAAAGTGCACTTCTAGTATCCAAAGGGACCGCAGAAAGATCATCCGCGAAAAGGCCGTCTAATGCACCTGAGGTAGCCAGGGCTTCCAACTGGGCGGTATTCATGGGAACAGATCCGGCTAAATGCTCTATAGATCTGTAGGGGCCGTTCTTCGCAATCCTTTCTGCCAAAGCTTCACCGATTCCACGTATAGAAGAGATTCCTATTCGAAGAGCTATCTCATCCCCTGCTCTCTCTAAGTCGGCCCTATGATTGGAATGGTTTACGTGAGGGGTCAACACCCTGACGCCATGCCTTTTGGCATCTGCAACCAACGTTTGGGGAGACCAAAACCCCATAGGCTGAGCCCTGATGAGCCCAGCGCAAAAAGCAGCGGGATAGTGGTACTTGAACCAAGCGCTTGAATAAACAAGATATGCAAAAGCAGCAGAGTGACTCTCGGGGAATCCAAAGGAGGCAAAGGCTGAAAGCTTGCCAAATATCTGTTCAGCTACCGCTTCCGATATGCCTCTTTGGAACATGCCTTCAAAAAGTCTCTTCTTTAGGAGATTCATCCTTTCGCTGGAACGTTTGGACCCCATAGCACTCCTCAGCTGGTCGGCTTCCCCAGGGGTGAATCCAGCTACATCTATTGCCATCTGCATCAACTGTTCTTGAAACAGCGGAACGCCCAAAGTCTTCGACAGCGAGTTCTCCAAGAGCGGGTGAAGATACGTTATCTCTTCGAGGCCATTCCTCCTTCTGATGTACGGATGGACCGATCCTCCCTGTATCGGCCCGGGACGTATAAGAGCCACCTCAACCACCAGATCGTAAAAGCAGCGCGGTTTCAATCTTGGCAGGGTGGCCATCTGTGCCCTACTTTCCACCTGGAAAACTCCGACAGTATCCGCTCTGGAGAGCATCTCGTATATGCAGTCCTCCTGCGGTATAAGAGCTAAGTCGACTTCCCGGCCATGGAACTCCTTAACCAGATCGACCATCTCATGCAATGCCGAGAGCATCCCTAGACCCAAGAGATCAAATTTAACCAAACCGACCTGGGCGCAATCGTCTTTGTCCCACTGGATAACAGTCCGGTTCTCCATTCTCGCCCACTCTATGGGACATACCTCGGAGATCTCTCTGTCACATATCACCATCCCTCCAACGTGGATCCCCGTGTGTCGTGGGTTGTTCTCAATCTGCAAAGCAATGTCCAAAACTCCTTGGGGTGCGGTCACGACTCTGTCGCCACCTGCATCTTTGAGTTCCAAGCTTTGGACAAGCCCCGGATGCCTCTCAACCTGAGAAACCCAAAAATCCACAACCCCTTGGGAGTGACCGAATGCTTTGGCAACATCACGTACGGCGGATTTAGATCTATAGGTTATTACTGTGCCGACCTGGCTCGCTCTTAGGCGAGAGTGACGTCTGTATATGTACTGGATTACCTCTTCACGTCGATCGCTCTCGATATCCACATCAATGTCCGGAGGACCGTCTCTGTGTGGGGAAAGAAATCGTTCGAACAAAAGCCTGAGGGAGACCGGGTCGACATTTGTTATGCCGATGGCATAACAGACGGCGGAGTTGGCTGCGGACCCCCTGCCCTGGCAAAAAATGTTATTCGTCTTGCAGAACTCAACTATGTCCCAGACGATCAGGAAGTAGCCTGCAAATCCAAGCTCGGATATGATATCAAGCTCATAGTCGAGCTGCTCGTAAGCACCCTGTATCCGAGGACTGCTCCTTGGCCCGTACCTGGCAGGAGCCATACGGTAGGTGAGTTCTCGCAAAAAGCTCATCTCGTCATAACCCTGGGGAACCAAGAAGTCTGGAAGCTTGGGAGCTATGAGCTCCAAGTCAAAGGCGCACTCGAGACCAAGATCATGAGCATTCTGCACCAGAGTAGGAAATCTACTGAAACGCCTTAGCTGCTCAGTCGGGGAACGAAGATTTGCCATTGGATAGGAAGGAAGCCACCCCTCGATCTCGTCAATGGACTTGTTGGACCTTATGGCCATCAGCACCTGATGAAGCTGTGCGGAGTCCCTGGTGGCATAGTGGACATTATTGGTGGCTACCAGCTCTACCCCCAAAGAGGTGGCGATTTTGACAAACTCCGCATTTCGTGGCTCGTCCAGCGGGTCGGCATGATCCCAGCACTCTACGAATACCTTATCTCTGCCAAACAGCTCGCATAGATGCCCAAGCCTCTTTTTTGCCGCTGTTGGACCCTGCTCGAAAAGAGCCTTGGCGATAGGACCTTTGCGACATCCTGTCAAAACAACCCAATCGCCGGAGTTGGCAGAGGCCAGTTCTTCGTAGGAAAGCTCGAAGCTTCCCTTCTTTGTATTTGCCATATGTCCAGCTGAAATCACCTTGGACAAAGAGCTGTACCCTTTTGGCCCCTTTGCCAGCACGACCACGTGATCCCCGATTGGATCGATCATCTTATCCCTTGGAGTGCCGCCTTCCAGGGTGAGTTCAGCTCCATAGATAGTCGGTAATCCACACAATCTTGCAGCACTGGCGAAGCGAGGAACTGCGTAAAGTCCGTTATGGTCAGTAATAGCAATTGCAGACAGGCCGAGCGAGGAGGCCACCTTTACGAGTTCTTCCGGATCGCTTGCACCATCCAAAAAGCTGAAGTTGGAGTGACAGTGAAGCTCTGCGTAACCTTCCATTCTCCTATATTATCGAACATATGTTCGACTAGCTAGCTATCTATTTATTCCAGCCGTCTTGCATACATTCCCGAGACATACCCCCAAAAAGAAAGCGCAACTAATCAGAAGCCTGCTCCTCTCACCAGAGCATGAGACCCAAAAGGCGGCGAAAGCCGCCATTCCGATCCGAGCCAAACAGACGATGCAGGTGCCAAAACCGCGTGAAACACACTAGACATTCGAGCCAAGACGCTACAA
>JAJYVK010000023.1 GCA_021792075.1 Actinomycetes bacterium
GTATCGAGGTCCAGACAGATTTCACCGTCGGATGAGGGCTCTCCGGAGATCGGATCCACGAGAGTAACCACGTATCCGGGCAAAGGTCTGCCCATTGAGCCGAGTTCGATGCGCTGTGAGGGAGTGTTGCCGATCTGGGCTGTCGTCTCCGTCTGGCCGTATCCGTCGCGAATTGTTAGTCCCCATGACGACCGGACCAGCTCGATGATCTGCGGATTGAGTGGTTCCCCTGCGCTGACGACCTCTCTCAATGACTCAGGACGGTTTTTCAGATCGGCTTGCACAAGCATTCTCCATACGGTTGGAGGCGCGCAGAAGGTCGATACATTGCATCTTCGAAGCTGGTCAAGCATTGCCGGGGCGTCAAAGCGCGAGTAGTTGTAGACCAGCACGGTAGCTTCGGCATTCCAGGGGGCGAAGAAGTTGCTCCAGGCATGTTTAGCCCATCCGGGAGAAGAGATGTTCAGATGGACGTCGTTCGGTTTTAGCCCAATCCAATACATTGTCGAGAGGTGGCCCACGGGGTATGAAATGTGAGTATGCTCCACAAGTTTTGGTTTCGAAGTCGTGCCGGAGGTGAAGTAAAGCAGGAATGTGTCCAGTGCCCTTGTGACTCCGTCGGGAGAGAATTGCTCAGAGGTGTCGTAGGCATCGGAGTAGCGAAGCCAACCCCCCACTGCGTCGCCGACACAGATCTTTCCGTAGTCACCCTTCACGTCGGCAAATTTGCCGACATCGTCCGAGCCGACCACCACGTGCTTTGCTTTGCCCCGTTCAATCCTGTCGGCGAGATCGTTAGGTCCGAGGAGCGTTGTTGCAGGTATTACTATTCCGCCAAGCTTCATCACGGCGAGTATCGTTTCCCAGAGCTCGACCTGGTTGCCCAGCATTACGATCACACGGTGGCCGCGCTTTACGCCGTTTGATCTCATCCAGTTCGCGACCTGGTTGGAGCGCTTGGACATCTCAGCAAAGCTGAGCTTTTTTTCTGAGCCATCTTGTTCGACCACCCAGAGTGCGATGTTGTCGTTGCCTTCGGATATGGCGTCAAACCAGTCCATCGCCCAGTTGAAGTGGTCGAACTTGGGGCGCTTGAAGCCTCTGTAGGCCGCCTCGTAGTCGTTGCTGTTAGCGATCAGGAAGTCTCTAGACCCCCGAAAGACCTGGGTATTTGTTGACTCAGTCATTTCCTCTCCTATCAGAACCTTCATAGTGCCCCACCTGCATCAGGCCTCAGATCGAGAATCCAAGACGCCAGGTTCTTTCGCCTACGAGCACCGAGAACTCGTTCTAACCACCTTCTATTTCTACATGATTGTCCGCATGTATTCCACAAGTTGTTATTTGAACGGGAAAATCGTCCTAACAAGCAAGCTTGCACGCAAGGCAGACAGTTGTGAAATGCCCTGAGCAAGCTCATGACCGGCTGACTGAACGTGGACTCTTGTTTGTTTGGTGCCTTTGGGAATTAACAGAGAGCAGATATCATTGCTTTGCAAACTTAGATAAATCGCTTCTGGCCCTTGGTGGATATAATCCTTTTGTTTCCGGTGAAGCAGGGGTACAGGACAGGTAGGGGGAAATGATGGCAGGTCTAAAAAACGGTACGGAATTTCCAAGACTGGTAATGGCCAGAGCCAAAGGGGGAGAGCTTGTGCTTCCAGAGGAGCTACAAGGTTCCTACGGAGTTGTCCTTGCGTATCGTGGCTCATGGTGCTTGCGGTGCAATGCACAGCTGGCAAGCTTTCAGGAGATGCTTCCAGCGTTGACAGAAGCAGGCATCAAAGTCGCCGCCTTTTCCACAGACGACGAGGAGCATGCTTTGGAGATGGTGGACTCTCATAGCCTCGACTTTCCTGTTGGTTTTGGCGTTGACATGAGGGCGGTGGGCGAAATCCTCCAAGGATATGTAAACGAAGAGCGCGGTTCACTTGAGTCTTCGAACTTTCTTCTTCGCCCTGACGGAGCTATTGAGCTTGCGGTGTACTCCTCAGGACCTATCGGCCGACTGGCGCCTGAAGATGTTCTCGACCTCGTCAACCGCAGGCGGCTGCGCGGTGCACTCTGATGGCGTAACCTGCCAACACAGCTAGCGTTCAAAAGTCCAGCTTGTCCGGGCAGAGGTACACATCTTCTGATCGCCTAAGCTGCGGTTCAAGACCTCTCTGTGGTCTTCAGCTCATTCATCGGTGCAGTTTCGATTTCGCCGGCAGGCAACCCGCGCTGGTTACGCCGTGGCCGCCGTCGTGAGTTGCTCCTACCAAGCTGAGTCCTGGAATCACGGTGGTGATATTCATGAAAATACGGCGTACCGCCTCTTCGCAATTGAATTGGTTTTGTGGGATCGCAAAGGGACGGGCATGACCATTCCTTCTTGTATGTCAATGCCAAGCCTGTGGGATTCTCACAACCAGTCGGCAGCTCAAGGCATAGACGGCCGATTATTTGACCGCGGCACCTTGAAGTTGTCCTGGCGGGGTTGGAGAAGGGATTCAGGTGTCAGAGAGAATCGGATCAGGATGAGCAAAGCCGCAAAGGCCCAATAACTGCGATTAAAAGGCCGCAAGGTGCTCCAAAAAGAGGCTCTTCTTTTATCAGCAGCCCTTCTATTGAAAGCTTCTGTATTGTTTTCTAGAACGGAAACTGCTTATGTCCCATTTGCATTGTTATCCAGCGCGTAGTCGTAAACGCCTCGACTCCAGCCTGGCCACCGAACCTGCCATAGCCCGAGTCACCAACACCTCCAAATGGTGCTTGCGCTTCATCATCCACGGACTGGTCATTCACGTGTACTATTCCGGTTCGAAGCTGTTTTGCAACTTCGAAACCGCGGCCGACATTTTCTGTGAGAATTCCCGCGGTCAACCCATAGCGAGTATTATTTGCCAGTGCGATGGCTTCATCTTCATTGTTTACCACGTCCACGGTGCACACAGGCCCGAAAATCTCTTCACTTGCTATTCTCTGGTCACGACCGACTCCGGCCAAAACGGTTGGAGCGTATACGGCTCCATGTGCTTTACCACCTCCGGCAACCAGTTTGGACCCCGAAGATACCGCCTCTTCCACCAAAGCAGCCACCCTCTCGGCTGCTTGGCTGTTGATCAAAGGTCCAACTACGGTGTGAGGATCCTGGGGATCCCCGAAAGACAGTGAACTCGTCTTCTCCCCGAGCTTCTCGAGAAACTCCCCAGCGACATCCTTGTGCACGATTATGCGATCGGCACACATGCAGATCTGACCGGAGTTCATGTAAGTGGCGAAAGCCACAGCACTCACTGCGTAGTCGAGGTCCGCATCGTCAAGGATAATAAGGGAGTTCTTGCCCCCAAGCTCGAGGACCGCCGGCTTGAGATTCTGTGCAGCCAAAACACCGATGATGCGGCCGATCTTGGTTGATCCGGTGAAAGAGACTTTGTCAACCCTGGGGTCAGAAATAAGAACTTCTGCGATCTCTCCTGCATCCGAGGGGGCGTTGGTCACCACATTACAGACACCAGCTGGCAGGCCCGCCTCTTTAAAGATATCAGCCAGCAACAGCCCTGATGTTAGGGGTGCCTGCTCGCTAGGCTTCATCACCACAGTGTTTCCCATCGCAATTGCAATGGCGATCGAGCGAATACCCAGAATGAAAGGCGCGTTCCACGGCGCGAAAGCTGCCACTACCCCAGAAGGTTGGCGAAGTGATAATGACAACGCTCTCGGAGTGTCAGTTGCTAGTACCTGCCCCAGAGGTCCGGTCGTAGCCGCCGCTACCTCCCGAAGTATCGAAACGGCAAAACCGGCATTAAACCTCGAACCACCGAAACTGACTGGCCAAAAAGTCGCCTAATAAACAAATAGTGCCCTCTGAGCTGGTAGAATGGTTGTTAGTAAGACAGTCCAAACCCACCAACAAAGGGGCACTAAAAGTGATTGTATCATCTCCCAACCTCAAGAGCATCAATGTTGTGTTCGATGATCAAAATCTTGTCGCAAATGCTGGTCTGATTCTGGTTTCTACCATGTCTGAAAGTCTTCGGCTTGAGGAACTGATGGAAGAGAAAGTGTCACTCTCTGGTCGGGTTGGAGGTGCAAACCCGGGGAGAAAACTTCTAACTTTGATCCACGCAATGACAGCGGGAGCAAGCCACATTGATCACGTCGACATGCTGAGGGCTGGGTCAACTGAGTCGGTACTTGGCCATGTGGTGGTAGCTCCGTCAACAATGGGCACGTTCCTGCGTACTTTCACATTTGGACACCTCCGGCAAGTGGATTCAGCAGTAGATACAGCGCTTTGCCGTGCCTGGGCAATGGGAGCAGGGCCAGGTCACGCTCAGCTGGTTATAGATATTGACTCCACAATATGTGAGGTGCACGGGACCAAGAAACAAGGGGCCAATTTCGGCTATACAAAATGCCGCTGTTATCATCCTCTGCTTGCTGTGAGAGCTGATACCGGGGAGATAGTAAACCAAAGACTTCGAAAGGGATCCTCCCATACCGCCCGAGGGGTCAGACGATTTATCAAAGACACCATCGCAAGGCTAAGACGTGCTGGAGCAAAAGGCGAGATCGTAGTCCGCTTTGACAGCGGTTACTGGTCCAATGAAACCATAGCGCTTCTCGAAAGACTCGGTGTCCGGTACTCTATGGCAATACGTGCTGGGACAAAAGGGATAAAAGAGATGATAGAGGAGATCAGCGAAGACTCCTGGAGTGAGATCCCTTATACCCCAGACGGCGAGGCCCAGGTGGCAGAGATGATTTACCAGAACCGCAGACTTGTGATAAGGCGTACCAGGCTGATAGGAAAACAGGCCGAACTCTGGCCCAATTGGCGATACTTTGGATTTCTCACCGATTTAGGCGGAACAACAGTTGAAGCTGACCAGTTCCAGAGAAACCGTGCGGTAATTGAACTCTGCATCAGAGACATCAAAGATTCAGCATTAGAACATCTCCCATCTGGGAACTTCTCTGCCAACGGAGTCTGGCTGGCATGTGCGGCACTTGCACACAATCTGATTAGGTGGAGCGCGATTCTCGGCAAGATCACAAAGCCGGGCACACTTACAGTTTCACAAACGATGAGAACCAGATTCATCTCTATAGCGGCTCGCCTGGTGAATATCTCCGGGAGACTGGTTCTACGGGGGCCCAAGCGGTGGCCGTGGGCGCAGCAATTTCTAACTGCACTCACAAATCTGCGTCTCCTGCTTGCGTCTGCTACCGAGTAGGGCACTACTACGGGGTTTCTGGCACCACCCCGACAAAGCGTTTCGAGTACCACGATGTGCCAATAACACACAAAGGAAACAGGGTCCCTGATCTCTCACGCCCTTGCTTGAGTCAGAATTGATTCAAGTGACGATCTTTCCGTTCAAACCAGTTGGCTGTTACGAATTGAAAGCCCGGAGTCGGTTTTGACGATGTCCTTCGGTGGATTCAGGCTAATAACAGAAGCCTCACGCCGACTATCGCCGACCTCGGCTATCCCCCCAATGAGTTCATACGATATATCGGTTATTTTGTGAAGTCAAGCATCGCACAATGGATTGCAGCGCTCCTCGGCGCGCTGACGCCAAATCATCGTTAGGAAATGCGTTACAGTTTTTATCGAATATTTCCTTATAGAAGCCCTGAAAGTTCATCCTGGCTGACTCGGAGGTTTTCGAGGACCAATTGCAGCAGATGCCATTCCCCGAAAAAAAGAGTTTTACTGAAAGAAGAAGATGTAGAGGTGGCCTGCTTGTGGCGAGAACTGATGTTTCGACTGCTGGCAAGAAGAGGGTATCGTTTGGTGACAGCTGCTTTTAGAGACTGAGGTGCTGAATTGAATTTAAAGATTTAAAAGGTCCGTGTTCAGTCGCCTGGCGGTAAAGACGCAATTCAAGACGGAAATTGTGTTTACCTGACTTACCGCACAATCCGGCTCCTATCCTTTCTTAGGGTCATCGTTGTCAGTGACAGGATTGTTGTGGTTGTGGACCAGTTTTCGCAGCTGCGCTATACGAATCGAGCCCAACACCAACACCAGAAGACCGCCTAGGGCCGCTGCCACTATGAGAGCGAGCGCCAAGGGCATCGTTCCCGACAAGGTAACAAAAGTAATTTTAGCGCTGCCCAGATTCTGGAAGATAAAAATGAGAAGTGCAGCCAAGATAATCAGGGAAGGAAATATTCTCATCCAAGCTCTACTCGCCCGCGTCGATTTGATTGCCTTAGTAGAAATTGAAGGGACCGAATCGGTTGGAGGCGCCTGATCCGTCTTGGGTTGAAGCTCCTCTGGAGGGTCAGATTCTGACGATGACATAGGTTCACCAACCTCGTTTCTAGACCACAAATGTGAAAGTCGGACTCGCAGTCGGAGGCTCCGATCATCCCTCCTATTGAAGAAGTCGTGCTCTGGGCCAAGTGTACCTTATAAAGCTTTTCATCTTCAAACGAGTGAGATTTGTACTCAACTTTGTCTGGCCGGGGAGTTTATGCGCTCTTCTGTCAATCATTTCTTCCCGGCGGTTTCAGCTATCGGCATGGGACCAATTCGCTCGAGTGAGATGATTGCCAAGCGTCGACAAGGTCTGTTTCCTGAAGTGGCGTCAGTTGTGGCTCTCCTCAACCCAGCTTTACCTCAAGGCCACTGCCACCGGAAAGTACCTCGATACCATATGTGCCGTCAGGCTGGCTTGCAACACGGAGGTCTACCGAGATGTTCCCGACGCGAAGCTGTCGAAGGGTTACTTCCGAGATCCATGTAGGAAGTGCTGGATGGAGGTGCAGAACCTTAGAGTGCGCATCGGCTTCTAGGCCGAGGAGTGTGACGACCAAGTGGATGAGGGCTCCTGACGACCATGCTTGGGGAACGTTTGCTCCGAGGTATTGGACGGGGTACGCGCCCCGATCTCTGGTCAATCCCCCGAAAAGCTCGGGCAGGCGCTGCGAGACGAATTTGGAGGTGGCATCGAAGATGCCTGCCGCCACCTTTTTGGCGTCTTCATCGAACCCATAAGCTCGGAAACCCGCGGCAGCGATAGCATTGTCATGCGGCCACACCGAGCCTCGTTGGTAGGAGAGCGGGTCATAGGCTTTGTGGTCAGATGAGAGCGTACGAATTCCCCACCCACTCCACATGTCTTCAGCCATCAGACGCCTTGCGACTCGTGCCGCTCTCTCAGGCTCGATTGCCTGCTGCCACAGGAGATGGCCGGGATTGGATGACACCGATTCAATCGGGTGTTTATCGCCGTCTAGACCCAGGTAGTAGGTGCCTTCCTCTTCCCACCAAAAGCGTTCTTCGATCTGATTAGCTAGCCGATCGGCCTCGGAACGGAGTCTGGAGGCAAGTTTGCGGTCACCGAAGATATCCTGAGTCACATCGGCCCAAGATCGCTTGGCGGCGACGACCATGCCTTGGTGTTCGCACAAAGCGATGGGAAGTTTGGCGAGCGTTCCATCTCGCATGACTATGGCGTCTCCGGAATCTTTCCAGCCTTGGTTGTAGTAGCCATTGGGAGTACGCGTCTTGTACTCTTGGAGCCCGTCGCCGTCAAAGTCGCCGTCATGGTCGATCCAGGCCAGTGCCCGGGTTACATTGGGCCGGATTGCCTCGAGCGCATCGCGGTCCCCGTGCCATCGCCATGCCAATGCGGCGACCAGCACATAGAGTGTGGATACTTCATGAGCTCCGTAGTAGGGGGTGTGCGGGATGAGGTGGAGAACGGCGAGTTCGCCGTGACGCACCTCGTGCTCGATCTTGCCCGGCTGCATGTCCCGGTTGTCGTCGTATGCGTCCGCCTGCAAGCTGGCAAGCGCACGCAGGCTACCGAGGGCAAACCGGGGAGAGACTGCGAGGGTCTGTAATGACGCGGTTAACGCGTCCCGGCCGAATAGGGAGACGAACCACGGGATTCCTGCGGCGGGAACCCAGGCCTCCGGGTCATCGGCGTTCTGATCAGACCCCGCCAACTCGTCATGGTGGTGCAGGCGCAGGCCTGCGAGGTCATCGATAGCTTGGCGCAAGGCAATGGTAACCCCGGGATTCGAGGTGTCTATTATCGTCGCTTGCGCCACCCAGCGCCTCCTGGCAACTTCTTCTTGTGAATCTGCCTCAACAAGCTGGTGACACGGACGAGTCACTCTACGCTCGACGGCGTCTACTACCGGCATCCACCAAAGACAGGAGTGCCACGAACCGGTGGGAGGTAGTACGATCCTGAAAAGGATCCCGCCATTGGCAAACTCAGGAGGAGAGTCGTTATTGGCCACTTCGAGGACCAGTGATCGTTCGAACTCGCCGTTGTTATAGTTTGTGACTAGCCGCCGGTTCTCCTCGTTCCAGACGCTGCGAATAGAACCTCTCCGTATCCGGCGATGGGCCTTCACATCGAAGATATCGGCGAAATCGGACTCGATGCTAATCTCAAGGTCTATCGCTACCGCATCACGATTCTGATTAGTTAGGTCGTAGTCCTCGTGTATGCCCGGTCCGACAGTTCGATCGACGCGGAGATGGAAAGAGCGCGCAGGGATTTCGAGACCCTCCGATCCAATAAGTGCAGGATTGGTGAACTCGAAACGTGCTGAGTGAGGCCGAGTGGCTGCTCCATTCAGCAGGATAGGGCGCGTGCCACCGAGTTTGAGTCGGTATCCTGACACCACTCGGGTGTCCGCAGCGAAGTAGCCCTGCTCCTTGGTGCCCGAGATCTCACCCGACAGTTCGCTAATGACTACTTCATCGTCGAAATGAGTGGACACTACAGATTGCCCAACCGAAACTTCCATTTCCTTCATTCCTTTCTCGACGGGATCGGCAACCCGGCAAGCTATTGTTTCAGCCGTGGCACGCCTGCCTCTTTCGATTGCCGTTCACAGGTTTTGCCTGCGATCCAGCAGGCGATTGCCGTACGGCACGAGATGCGAACGGCCAGAGGCACGAAATTAGAGAATATGTCCTCCTATCCGCGGTAGAAAAATTCGAGCTTGAATGGGGCCCCGACCCTACACCCCGCTACGATTGCGGCCGCGGCTAGGCCACTGTGATCGAGGGGTCGAGGAAGACGTCTTGCACCATGTGCAAAAGCTCAACGCCTTCAGCTAGGGGCCTCTCGAAGGACTTGCGGCCGACGATGAGCCCTACTCCTCCTGCACGCTTGTTGATGACCGCGGTCCGGACAGCCTCGCCAAGGTCGCCGGTGCCTTCCGATCCGCCTCCAGAGTTGATGAGTCCGATGCGGCCCAAATAGCAGTTGGCCACCTGCCATCGGGTGAGATCAATGGGGTGATCTGTGGTGAGCTCTGAGTAGACAAGCGGATCCGTCTTGCCGAAATCGATGGCCGGATAGCCGCCATTGCATGTGGCCTGCTTCTGCTTGATGAGGTCGGCTTCGATGGTCACGCCAAGGTAGTTGGCCTGCCCGGTGAGGTCTGCCGAAGTCTCATAGTTAATTCCGTCATGGCTGAAGGAGTCATTTCTCAGATAGCACCATAACACGGTGAAGAGTCCTAATCGGTGAGCTTCCGCGAAGGCAGCACTTACTTCGACCAATTGCCGATCGGCATCTTGGGAGCCGAAGTAGATCGTCGCTCCCACACCAATCGCCCCAAGATCGAAGGCTTGGCGAACCGAGGCGAAAAAGACCTGGCGAGTGTGGTTTGGATAAGTGAGCAGTTCGTTGTGGTTGAGCTTGACGATGAATGGTATTCGATGGGCGTAGCTGCGGGCGACCATGCCTAGCACCCCCAAAGTAGAGGCAATGGCGCTGCACCCGCCTTCCAACGCCAGCTCGCAGAGATTGGATGGGTCGAAATAAGCAGGGTTTCGAGCGAAGCTGGCAGCTGCTGAATGCTCAACCCCCTGATCGACGGGCAGGATCGACAGGTATCCGGTACCCCCGAGTCGGCCATGGCCGTACATGTGCGCCAGATTACGCAAGACGGCTACGGAGCGGTCGCTCTTTGTCATAACCCGGTCGATGTAATCGGGACCGGGCAGCGTCAGAGATTTCTTGGGAATTCCATTGCAAGTGTGACCAAGCAGATGATCAGCTTCATCACCCAGCAGTTGGTGGATGTCCATTTGAGCTCCTTGTTCATTGTCATGGTGGATTTGCTGGATTTTCAAGGTAATTTCGTCTATTCGCCTCGCTTGATTCTTTGCGATTTCTGTGATCCGCACCGCCAGCCACAAGGTTGGTGGGGCCCGGAGCGGCACCCTGAGAAACTCATCGGTAAGCGCCAACCGCCTGGAGGGCCTCGCCTAGCGCGTCACGGACCTGCTCGAGCCCATGGGTCACGTCAGCGCCAACATGGACTCGCAGGACTCGCCGACCCCTGGCGGCGAGAACGTCGAGGTCGCTTCTCGCCTCGGCTTCCTTCGCCACGCCAAAGCTGAAGCCATGTCCGGGGACGGGCAGTTCAACGGCGTCATCGCAGGTTATCTGGATAAACACTCCAGTATTGGGGCCGCCCTTATACGCTTGTCCCGTCGAGTGCTGAAAGCGCGGACCGAACTCGGCGCATGTGGCGACCATGCGTGCGTCCCGCACCAGAGTTCTCATCTCCGCGACAATTGCCTGGTGAGCGGGGGACATCTGCACATAGGCGAGCAGGGCCACGTAGTCACCAGCACCAGCTCGTCCTAGGTGAGCCCGGAGGTAGGAGACAAGGCTTGGATGAGAATCGACTGCAGAATTCAGCTCGGTAGAGTCTCTGTCATCGGAATAGAGACTTATGCCCGGTTCTTCCCAAAGCGGAGACAACGCAGGCAGAGAACCTTCTTTGTCGAAGCGGTCGGTCAGCTTGCGAGCGAGCACTTTGGCTTCCTCGACATCAGGCTGGTCGAATGGGTTGATGCCGATTATCGAGCCTGCCACCGCCGTGGCAAACTCCCAACGAAAGAACTCCCGTCCCAGATCGTAGCGATCAGCAAGCTCTATGCGCAGAACCGGGTGACCGGCCGCTTCGAGCGCCGAGACCTTTGCGGCTTGCTCAGCATCGTCGTCGCCGGCTGTAGTGATATAACAGAACAGTCGATCGGAGCCGTAGACCGAAGGCTCACCGAGCGGTTCCCGGTCGACGGGCACCACACCTTTGCCCTCTTTGCCTGTGGACTCCGCCAATAGCTGCTCAAGCCAGGCTCCCAGTTGGGCAATTCCGGAAGAGGCAACGAGGGTCACCTTGTCGCGGCCCGCATTTGCACACACACCTATCACTGCTCCGAGCTCAAGCCCT
>JAJYVK010000024.1 GCA_021792075.1 Actinomycetes bacterium
GGCTTAGATGCCATAATAACTAAGACAATAGGGCACTATGAGGACACAAGGAAGTAAGAGGATGGATGCAAGAAGTTCAAAAAAGTTATCTGATCAGGGGTCATACTGGTGGTCCTGGCCCGACTCTTCTCGAACTCGACCCCGCTCACCCTGACAAGGGCGTTGTCAGCATATGAGGCATTAGATCGCACTTCATTCAACGTGCGCGGTCCACGACGACAAATCCATCGAGCGAAGCGCCTGACTCCTTGTCAACTGACGAGCCTAGTTGAGGCATACTTAGAGGGCGCCACCGTCTATGAGCTTGCAGATCGCTTGGGAATTGATTGTCGCACGGTCTCGGTGCGACTAAAGGAGTGCGGCGTTGCAATGCGCCGGGCTTCACCGACTCCGGCGATGGTAGAAAGGATGGTTCACCTGTACGGCAGTGGTCTTTCGGCGAAGAAGACTGGCGACCTCGTCGGAGTTTCAGCAGATACCGTCCTCAGTCACCTTCACAGCACCAACGTCGCGACAAGACCGCCTGGTCGGGGAAACCTGTAGAGACAAGCGCAAGGCCCTTGCCCACCCCGTCCCAGAGTGTCACACGATAATGTCGAAATGGGCCGCTAAAAGGTTATCCGATGGGAACGTCCCATTATCGTGACCGTTTTCCTGGCGCGAGACAGGGCTACGTAAAGATCTCTCGGATCGTCGAAATTTGCCAAGTTGGCGATAACGACATGGTCGTATTCCAGACCCTTTACCAAAAGGATACGAGAGGCAACTCGTGGAGCGCGACTCCCTCCATGGACTCTTCCCGTATAACGCAGTCGATCTCGAATCCGGGCCAAGTTGTCTGCGGGCGGTTCGCGGTTGTCGATGGTCGCACGAATTGCCGCCAGGGTATCGCGCCATCCCTCCCAGCGGTAAATGCGAACTCCAGGATTACGTTTAAGCACTTCGGCCGAGCGCAATAGTCGCTCATAAGTCGGATCCGACCTAACGGCCTCTAGCGCTTCAAGTATATCTGTGATACCTCGGCGACTATAGCGGGTAATTCCCTGGTTCTTGAGTAGCCGCGACATGATCGGTGCATCAAGGTCCGCCAGTCCGATAGCGCAATTCTTCGCGAAAACACCTAGCCAATGAGCAAGCCGGTAGTCTCCATCCGGCGGAAGCTGCTCCAATGCTTGACGCATGAATTTTCCCTGCAATTCCTCCATAACGGAATAGATTCCCTTAAGTCGGCTAGCGTGACCTGCAACATCACTCGGCCACTTGTCCAGAAGTACGACTGACTCATCCACACCAGAAAAGCCAAATGCGACGCTCGCAATATCTCCCTGCTGGCTGTTGGAAACAAATTTGAGACCCTCGACCTGATGGTCCAAAGCGTTGAAGCTGCCCTGTGCCACAAGTTGCCCTCTGATCTCGAGCATCCATGTGCCAAGCGCTTCGTTATGACCCCTCCACCTATGCGGCACTACCGCTACCTTGTACTCCGGAAACGCTGGTAGAACATCCTGATCCCAGTCAACCAGAGGATCTTGATCGTCAAAGCGAAAGATCGCTTGGAGTCTGTCGCCGAACAATACCGTTCGGGGAATCGCTTTGGAAAGTGCCGTGACGAGAGCGTGCTGCGAGGTAGAGCAGTCTTGGTACTCGTCCACGAGCAGGTAAGAAAAGCTGAGCTCATGGACGCGCACGATCGCGTTCGCGTCTGCAACCCTTGATGCGGCGACTACGTATTCTCTAGAACGAGTCCAATCAGGAACTCCCGGAATTATAAGCCCTGCGATTCTTGCATAGGACAGGCTGAGTATGAACGCCCATCCGGTGATCGTGTCGACGCGTGCGGAGTCTGAACGCACGCCAAACTCCTTCAAGCGTGTCCTAATTGCATCTACCCCGGCGTTCGTATGCGTCAAGATTAACGAACGACGGCCCTTTTCTCCGGCGATGGCAGCCACTGCAGCAAGCAAGTGGGTCTTTCCTGTTCCAGCCGGCATCTCGATGGAGCACGGTGCCGAGTTGAGAATCTCGTTTGCCTGGATTCGAAGCGTGTCATCCATCTACGGATCGCCCGCACGTGCAGCTTGGGAGGCGCCTTCTTGGATACCATAAATGAAGCGCTTCACCTGATTTAGCCGCATGACAAATTGCGCAATTTCGGGGTTCTCGTATTCACCGAGCACAAACGCACCCAGTGCACGTCCTGAATCAACCGTTCTGAACCACTTGCGATCGTGAGCAGCAACGGCGACGCGCGTCCGTGCATCGGTCAGGCTCATTCCATCCGAAATCCAAGCACCGACGTCCAGGGAGGTGACTTTCGTACCAAAACGATCCAAGTTCAGATCCTGGAGTACGGTCTCGTCGCCACTTCGCTGGATAGACCCCACCGCTACTAGCCTGGTCAACATCGTCTCGTTCATTTGCGCGCATATTTGACGCTCAGTGTTGTTACCTTCGGCCCACCTAGTAACCAACACTCCGCTCGACTTGGCCTGCTCGGCGTTGTCATCGACACTTCGATCGTCGTTGTCATCGACACTTCGATCGTCGTTGTCAATGAATGACGCCACCTCGAGACCAAGGGCTAACAACGCCTGAGCTTTTGAAATCGCCTCGCGTCCACCACCACCGTCCACTACGGCCGTACCTTCGCCGGCTGCCGTCGAGAGACCTTCGCCCACGCGCTCCTCGTCCCAGGCGTCGATACATTCAAGTAAGAGGCCGTGCTCGGTCTTCCCTTCTACGACGACTGCTCGTCTTGCGAGCAGCGACGATGGTCTAGTGCGTCGAAGGCGCTGCATCTCTTCATCAGCTCCACCGAGCATCGCGACCGTCACCTCACCTTCGCGATTCGAGACTGCTGCAAGATTTTCGAGCTTCGCCTGTTCGACAAGTACGGGTGAGTGGGTCGTGAATACGATCTGCGAGTACTCATTACTATTCAGCAAATAGGCCAAGAGTCGAATGGCACGATGAGGCTCTAAACCTGCCTCAATTTCGTCGATCACTGCCACGGCACGGTCGCCCGCCGCTAGTTGCTGGACGGCGAGACTGGCGAGGCGACGGCTCCCCAGACCGTAGCTCGTCAAAGGTACGACGCCTTCATAGAGCGCGAGTGCCACGCCCAGTGAGGAACGCGAGGTGTCCAAGCCCGGTCTAATATCCGAAAAGCTACCGCCACCTACCTGATTTGCGCGTTCCTGGATTCTTCGAGTCAGTTCATTGAGCGACACGTTTTCGCCACCAGCAATGGCATTTTGCGCTGCTCGCGCGGCCTCTGCCAAAGCTTGTCGCTCCGCGCCGTCTTCCGACGACAACCTTCCCAACGCCGAGGTCCGACTCCAGCGCAACTGAGAATCTGTGCGATCGTCAACTTTGAAAGTCGAGAGGTTCCGACGCTGTGAGGCAGTGATATTAGTTTGTTCACCATTCACGCGAGCAACTGTCCATTTGGGTTCTAGGGACATATCGACTTTGAGCTGCACGAGGAGCGCCGGAGTAAAGACATCCTCCGGATCATCGTGCAGATCACCGGCTTCGTCAATTCCGCTCAGCCACATCCCAAACGCATTGTCTTTCATGAGTGCTGTAGGTATGTCTGTCATTGCCGCGCGAATAGAGATCTGATTGTCCAGGACGACGCCGTAAAAGTCTGTGTCTGCGAAGGGTATCATCCATCGATCGCTGAGGAGAAGATGAATTGCCTCCAATATCGTCGTCTTGCCGGCATCTCCGGGACCAACGAGAACCGTCGCATGCTGCCCTTCTGGAATCTTCCAGTCCAGATGTTTGATGCCTCGGAAGTTGTCGATCCAAAGACGACGCACAAACATGTGCTACGACACCTTTCCGCTGTCAGCCAGCAACTCCGCCTGCTGCAAAACCAGTTCGACCGCCTTTTCCTCGTGGTCGGGTGGGTAGTCGTACTTGGCCAGCAGTCGACGTACCTTGGAGCGCATAGTCGCTCGGACGGATTCCTTGAGTGACCAATCGATGGTGGCGCTTTGCTGCACTGCAACGACAAGGTCGACAGCGATCTTCTTGAGAACGTCGTCGCCCATCTGAAGGATGGCCGAGTCGTTCTGAACGATGGCATCGTAGAAGGCGGCCTCTGCTACGGACAGCCCCAGCTGGTTGTGCCGGTCGTTGTTGTCCCGCATCTCCTTGGCGAGCTTGACCAGCTCAGCGATGATCTCGGCTGTCGTCAGGGCGCGGTTGGTGTATTTCTTGATGGCCTCGTCGAGCTGCTCGGAGAACTTGCGGGCCTGGACGATGTTGGTCCGCTGTATGGTGCGGATCTGGTCATTGATCAGCCTGCGTAGGAGCCCCATCTGCAAGTTGGGCTTGTCCTTCGCCTGCAAGCTGTCCAAGAACTCGTCGGAGAGAATGGAGAGTTCCGGGGTGTCAATGCCGGCAAGCCTGTAGATGTCCACTACTTCGTCAGCAGCGACAGCCTCGTTTACCAACTGCCCGATAGCGGTGTCAATCTCCACGTTTCCGCTGCCGGCCCGGCCGGAGTCGGGATTCTGGATCTTGATAATCGCAGCTCGGACATCGGCGAACAGCCTCACATCGTTGCGGATAGTGATGGCCTCGTTACGGGCACCACAGAGCGCGAATGCCTTGGTGAGAGCAAGTACCTGGTCCAGAAACCGAGCTGTTCGGTCAGGGTCCGCCATGACGAAGTCGAGTACCAAGGCGTGCTGGGCGAGGCGCTGGTCTGCCGGGAGTAGTGGTGAGGAGTCAAAGTCGCAGCCGTGCATAATGCTACGCACGATGTCATGCTTCTCCAGCATCGCGGCGACCATCTCTTCGATGGGAACGCCGGCCTGATCTTGGTCAGATGGCGAGTACTCCGCCAGTGCGTGGCGCAGGTTGGTGGCGACGCCGATGTAGTCCACGATCAGGCCGCCAGGCTTGTCCCTGAATGTGCGGTTCACCCTGGCGATGGCCTGCATGAGACCGGCTCCCTGCATTGGCTTGTCAACGTACATGGTGTGCAAGGACGGTGAGTCGAACCCGGTCAGCCACATATCTCGGACGATGACCAATTCCAACGGATCGTTCGGGTCCTTGGCTCGTAGCTTGAGGTCATTACGAACGTCCTTCGGATAGATGTGTGGCTGGAAGGCAGCCGGGTCTGCTGCCGAGCCTGTCATCACGACCTTGATCTTCCCGGCCTTCGGGTCGTCGCTGTGCCAGTCAGGGCGCAGTTCGGTGATCTTGTTGTAGAACTCGACAGCGATACGGCGGCTCATCGCGACGATCATGGCCTTGCCAAACAACTCGGCTCGGCGCCCCTCCCAGTGATCCACGATGTCCGCAGCGATGAGGTCGATCCGGTCGCTGGCACCGACGATGGCCTCCAGCCGTGCCCAGCGCGACTTGGCTCGGGTGGCCTCTCCCTCCTCA
The DNA here is from genome assembly GCA_021792075.1 of Actinomycetes bacterium. Lineage (GTDB taxonomy): Bacteria > Actinomycetota > Acidimicrobiia > Acidimicrobiales > Acidimicrobiaceae > SCQM01. The sequence goes on from JAJYVK010000024.1 coordinate 5,410, forward strand.
ACGGTCTCGGTGATCTCATCGGCCAGTTCGTCGAGCGCCGCGCGTACCTCAGGATCAAGCGCCACCTTGGCCAATCGGGACTCGTAGAAGATTCGCACCGTGGCACCGTCTTCGACCGCTCGGGTGAGGTCGTAGATGTCGATATACTCACCAAACACCGCTCGGGTCGACTTGTCAGTCCTTTCTATCGGTGTGCCAGTGAAGCCGAGGTAGGTGGCGTTGGGCAGGGCATCGCGTAGGTGCTTGGCCAGCCCGGCCTTGAGCTGGCCGGTCTTGGGGTCGATCGACTCTCCGAAGCCATACTGTGAGCGGTGCGCTTCGTCCGCCACCACCACTACATTGCGGCGGTCCGTCAGCACTGGGTTTGTATCGCCGTCCTCGCCCGGGCTGAACTTCTGCAGGGTCGTGAAGATGATGCCGCCAGATACCCGGCGCAGCAAAGTGCGGAGATCGGCCCGGCTGTCCGCTTGTGCCGGCTTCTCAGGGAGAATCTCAGCCGGAGCGAACACCTCGGCGAACAGCTGGTCGTCCAGGTCGTTGCGATCAGTGATGAAGACCAGGGTTGGATTGCTCATCCGAGGGTCACGCATCAGCTTGGCGGCGTAGAACACCATCTCGAAGCTCTTGCCGGATCCCTGGGTGTGCCAGACCACGCCACCGCGTCGGTCGCCGTCAGGACCTGCCGCCTCGACCGTTGACTCGACGGCGGCATTCACCGCCCAGTACTGGTGATATTTGGAGACCCGCTTGACCAGTCCCTTGCCCTCGTCGCTGAAGACGACGAAGTTACGCAGGATGTCAAGGAACCGACTCTGCTCGAAGACGCCCTTAATCAGCACTTCGAGCGCTGGTTTGCTGGTGACGACCTCCCGGCCTTCGATCGTCTTCCAGGGCGCGTAGTGCTCAAACGCACCACTGAAACTGCTCATCGCCGCGCTGGTGCCGTCGCTGATCACCGTCACCGCGTTCGGCGTGAAGATCGACGGAATGTCGTTGCGGTAGGTCTGCACCTGGTTCCAGGCATTTCTTAGTGTTGCGTGCTCGTTCGCCGAGTTCTTCAGCTCGAACAGGGCAATCGGGATCCCGTTTAGGAACACGAGCATGTCGGGACGCCGGTTCTTGTTTTCGATAACCGTGAACTGGTTCACGGCAAGCCAGTCGTTGTTCTCAGGATGGTCGAAGTCGATCAGCCAGACGCTTGTCGTGCGGACTGAGCCATCGTCGGCCCGATACTCGACCGGAACACCTTCAGTCAGTAACTTGTGAACTCGGGAGTTCTCCGCAAGCGGATTCTGTGACTCTGGGCGGAGGAGGCGCTTGATCGCCTCATTTATCATCAAAGCACTGGCATCAGGGTTGATCAACCGGGCTGCATCACGCAAGCGCTCATACAGATATACGTGCTCATACGACGAGCGCTCAGGATGGATACCATCAGAGGCGATATCCGGGCCGAACGCGGTTGCATAACCCAGCTCGCGCAGGTACTCCAGTGCCGCCAGCTCGACCGTCGACTCGTTCAAGGCCGTCACGCGATGACCTCCTGAACTGTTTCATGAGCCTCCGGTACGCGGATGCGGCCTGAGAGAAGCTCTGGAAGGAGTGTGTCGCGGAGCAGTTGCAGCCGCTTTGTCTCGTGCGTCATCGCCGTGAGCCTCTCGACAAGAGGCGCGACTTGATCGGCCAACTCGTCCCGCTCCAGAGTAGTCATTTCGGGAACAGGCCAGCTCGCAAGGTCCTTCCAGGATGCGCGCGGCATTCGAGTACCAGTCGCCGCAGCTGATAGCGAGTCGATCAGAGGATCCGAAGATGCTACGACCGCAACAAGGGCCGTGTCAGCTTTCCGTATTGGCCGAAGAACAAGAATATCAGTCGAGCACACACCATCAACTGGCGCGATCCCAACTTTCTTGAAGTAGGGTCGCAGTTTCCCGAATAGAATGTCGCCGACCTGGAAGTATGACTTGTCGCTTCCAAGTCCTTCGGCATTTCCCCAGTTGTCGAGGAAAATCGAACCGCGCGGCATATGCTCGAAAGCGATATAGTGCAAGTCCGCCGTCAGAGCGCCGATACGAGCTGGCTCTTTAATGAGATTGCAATAGTCGCGAAGCACCCCGACTTCGCCCGTTGATCTTTCCAATGCGGCGGTGACCAAGGACCGGATGAGCTTCTCGCCGGTTACCTGCGACCGTCGATTCGACTCGATCTTGTCATCCAGCGCCCCAAGCGTCGCCGCGATGCCCCGCTGCTCGTCGATGGGAGGAAGCGCTACCACAAGTCGTTGTAGGTCTGCTTTGGTGACATGGCCGAGACCGGTCGTCTGCTTGTTTCGAGCAATCTGCACGAAGGTCGGCCGCATGTAGCGCAGTAGCTGATAGAAAAAGTCGCGATGAACGATTCCTTGATTGGGGAGGACTTTGAAGATGTGCTGGTTGAGCCAACCGTTGCCACCTCGCCACCAATACGTATCAATAGAGGTTTCTGGCTGCCCAGACCAGCAGAATAGCATGTCTCCGTTCTTAAGAAAAAACTTCGCATCGTATGTAGATTGAGTGAACTTGGTTTGACCGGATACGCCGTTCTTGATCTCGGCAATCTTGACCACGGGCGTACCTACAGGCGTAAAATTTATATCTCGGAACGCCATGCCATTGATCCATACAGCCAAGTCATAGAGGGGGTATCGCAACCATTCGGTAGCGAATTCGGGGTAATAAAGCTCGGACTCGATCGAAGTGCTACTCACTCAATTCTCCGAGCCTATTTCTGACCTCATCCTCCAACTCTCGCCCACGATCGAACTCTGCGAACAGCTCCTTCTTGAGCCGCTCAATCTTCTCAGCAATCGGCTCGTCGTCGATCTCGGCCTCTTCAGCGCCGACATATCGACCGGGGGTGAGCACGAAGTCGTGATGCTTGATCTCCTCCAGGCTTGCAGCCTTGGCAAATCCGGCCACATCCTCGTATCCACCATCGTGGTTGCGCCAAGCGTGGTAGGTGCTGGCGATCCTGGCGATGTCGGCGTCGTCGAGGACGCGCAGCCTGCGGCTCTCCATGGTCCCGAGCTTGCGGGCATCAATAAATAGCACCTCGCCTCGGCGCTTGCGGTGACCGTTGCCGTGGCGATCCTTGGAGACGAACCAGAGGCTGACGGGGATGCCGGTGTTGAAGAACAGCTTGTCGGGCATGGCGACGATGCAGTCGACGAGGTCGGCTTCTACAAGCCTGCGCCGTATCTCGCCCTCGCCACCTGTTTTGCTGGACAACGAACCATTCGCCAGAACAAAGCCGGCGGTGCCTTTCGGAGACAAGTGATAGATGAAGTGCTGTACCCAGGCGAAGTTGGCGTTGCCCTGTGGCGGGGTGCCATACTTCCAGCGGGGATCGTCTGTAAGCTTGGCATCCCACCAGTTGGAGACATTGAACGGAGGATTCGCAATCACGAAGTCGGCCCTAAGGTCTGGGTGGAGATCACGGGTGAATGAGTCGGCTGACTGGTCACCGAGATCAGCCTCGATTCCACGGAGAGCGAGGTTCATTTTGGCCAGCTTCCAGGTGGTGTCGGTGAACTCCTGGCCATAGATGGAGATATCCGTGCGCTTGCCACCGTGCGCCTTCACGAACTCGGCGGACTGGACAAACATACCACCCGAGCCGCAACACGGGTCGTAGACACGTCCGTGGTAGGGCTCCAGCATTTGCACAAGCGTCCGCACCACTGATCGAGGCGTGTAGAACGCACCGGCATCCTTGCCGGTCTCCTTGCCGGCGAACTGACCGAGGAAGTATTCATACACCCGACCGAGCACGTCGTCGGAGCCGTGATCGTCGGTCTCGGTAAAGCCAATGGATCCGATTAGGTCGACAAGTTGGCCAAGTCTTCCCTTGTCAAGCCCTTCTCGGCCATAGTTGCGGGGCAGGACACCTCGGATCGATGGATTCTCCTTCTCGATGAGGTCCATGGCAGCATCGATGTCCTGGCCGATGCTGGGTAGCTTGGCTCGGTCCTGAATGTGCTGCCAACGAGCGTTAGCCGGAACCCAGAACACGTTGTGGCTTGTGTATTCGTCTCGGTCTTCGATGAGTCGAGAGCGACGGTCGGCGTTTGGGATGAAGTCGCTGGAGTCGGGGTCGTTCAGGCTCGTTTCAATCGCTTGGCGACGCTCCTCAAACCGATCAGAAATGTACTTGAGGAAGACCAGACCAAGGACGACATGCTTGTACTCGCTTGGCTCCTGGTTCCCTCGTAGCGCATCAGCGGTGTCCCAGAGGCGCTGTTCGAGTGTCTTGGTCTGCTTTGCTGTCGCCTTGGAAGACCGTGCTGCCATTTACCGTTCTGCTCTATCTGGATTATCTATCTTGGTTGGTTGCAATTTATGGTTCATTATGGTGTATATTGTAACACTTTATGCTTTGGTGGCGAAGGTCAACATTCAGCGTAGGCACTGGCTGGGACAGTAATACTGACCGAAGGCGGGAGTACTCTCGCCAGTGAAATGGGCAGAGCCGGTCGCGTCGGGCTTCACGACACAACGTGGATCTCCGCCCGATTTTCAAATACCGTGTATCATAACTGGCGCAGATAGATAATGTGTCAAGGTAATGTATACCATATAGAGATAGTTATTCTTCGCATGCGGGCTTACTATGACTGATGGATACAAAAGTATTCATCAAGTAACCCAAAGGAGACAACATGACTACAGTAATTTCAACTACAAGGCGTATCGCCGTTGCGATACTCGCCACCGTAATGCTTATCGCATTTGTGGTGACAATGTTTATCGGATTCCATACGATAGTAACGAACAACCATCAGGCTATGCACCACGCACAGGATACTGCTCACTTTGCTATTAACGGCGTTTGGGGAGGAAGAGTGGAGCTGGCTGCCATAATGTTTCCAGGCTTTGGCGGCCAGGGGCCAGGTAGTGCGGAACTCGCTACGGTAATGTTTCCGATGGGTGGTCGGGGGCCAGGTAGTACGGAACTGGCTATCTGGAGTGTCTGAGGAGGAAGGTAGCATCCGAATTGGTGTTCCAATCCAGGATTGGACGCTACGGAAGCGGGGGCGGTGGATCGAGGTTTTGGTGTTGCACTTCGAAGTTGAATCCGCCTTCCACCTATGGGTGTTGGGTTGCAACGCCGGAACGGGCTTACAGAGATCTAAAACACGTTGGTCGCTGTCTTGATTTGGTCGAGATTCCTGATGATGATATGGCAGAGATGGGAGCAGCCTGAAGTGGACCCCAATATCTGGAGAACCTATATACCTATCTACCTGGTACTTGAGCAATTTGTGTAGCAACGACCGTTGCAATAAAGGGTATTCTGGCCAAAGTTGTGAATGGGTGTAAATAGATGTGAACACATCCAATGAAGATCATCTCTCTTCCCGCAGATGCCTGTATACACAATGATACCATATAATGTCGAATCAGACCAAATCAAACTACCAACAGCCAGGCGAAGTTTCCATCGACAAATGAGGATAGGATCGGTTAGAGACCTATCTTTACGTAGATGGATTACTGAGGTG
>JAJYVK010000025.1 GCA_021792075.1 Actinomycetes bacterium
GATCTAATGAGGGGGTGTCGCAAGCAGGTCATGAGCCTGCCCGAGCTGGTTTTTATTCAGCTCGGCATGGGGCGCACCAAATGGGCGGCGGCCGGAGCTGGCTCAGATCCAAACTGTACCTGCCTTTGGTTGCGCTAGCCCTGGTTGGAGCAGCCTGCGGAAGCTCCAACACCGCGAGTTCTACCGGCACAACCACCGGGGCGAGTTCTAGCACTGCCAGCACGTCAGGGGCGAGCTCTAGCAGCGGTCTGGCCACTATAAAGAGCCAACTGACAGCTTTAGAGGCAATACCTACATTTGTTGCACCGGGACCGGCTATCAATGCTTCGAAACTCGCCGGGAAAAGCATCGTGATCATAAATGGGGATCCGTCAGCGGCTCCGCCTGCCCAGACCGTCAAAGGAGTTGTAGCCGCCGCTAAAGCCGCAGGGCTTCAGAGTACCGTGCTAAATGGTTCCAGCTCTCAGGTTGCGGTCTACACACAGTTGCTGGACCAAGCGATTGCCCGAAAGCCGATGGCGATTGTCACGGTTGCGGTGGTTCCCGCACTGGTGAAGACGGAGCTGCAGAAGGCTAAGAGCGCGGGAATTCCCGTGATCATCGGTCTTCAGAGGTACCATTCAAGTCCGACCGGCTCGAACCAGCTTGCTGGGTCGCTTTACTACGGATTTGTCACCCAGCCAGCACCGGAGGAGGGGACCATCCTCGCAGAACAGGTTGCTGCAGACGGTCCTTCGAATGCAACAGTAGGTTTCGTAACCTCCAATGTCATTCCGCTTTCGCCGCAGATCTACGACTCGTTCAAGGCTGGTCTAGCGAAGTACTGTGCTGGCTGCAAGATTGTCGACACGCAAAATGTCGATCCGAGCAACTGGGTTGGAAGCCTCACCTCAACTGTCAGTTCTATGTTGTCTGCTAATCCCAACATGAACTACATTGTTCCTGTCTTTGACGGCATGGCACCTTTCATCATCTCCGCTCTTGGAACTTTTGGCGGTGGACACAATGTCAAGGTGATCACAACTCAGGGGAGTGTTGGAGCAGCTATGAGCGCTGTGCAGAAGGGGACCTTTCTTTCCGACGTCGGCCAGTCGAGCGCGTGGGACGGATGGGCGTTGGTGGATCAGGCGCTTCGTGCGGGTCTTGGACTTCCACCGGAGACAAATCCAAATATTCCGCTGAGACTCGTTACGGCTGCACAGCTGCAGGGCGTGAACACGAGCAGTGATAGTGCCATCTACGGCACAAGCTTTATCCAGGGCTTTAAGAAGCTTTGGGGTCTAGGATAATGCGCTTTGGTGTAGCGCGGAGCGGGAGCCTCGAACAGCGTGGAGGCTCTGGCTCCGTGGAGCAGCAGACGAAACTGAGCAACTCTGACACCAGCCTTGAGGGGCGCAACGCGCCCGCTCATGGCGGTGTCACAACGAACGGCAGGTCGCTGCGCTCGTTCTTGAGAAGCTATCTGGTCGTATTGTTGCTCCCACTCCTCTTCATACTTTTCTCCGTGTTAGCGCCCTCCACGTTCTTGACGGCGTACAACATACAGACGATCCTGACAACAAACGCGGTTCTTATAATCCTGGCCATAGGAGAAACTGCGGTAATGGTGACGGGAGAGTTCGACTTCAGCTTCGGGGGAACTCTCGGGCTTTCCGCAGCGATAGTCGTGATGATGACCAACCTCGATGGCATCACTGCCTTCGAGGCGATAGCGGTTTCGTTTTTGGCTGCCCTTCTGATAGGAGTTTTGAACGCCTACTTTGTGATAAAACTTCGCGTAAGGTCCTTCATCGTAACTCTGGGGATGGGAACTCTCACCACGGGTATAGGCCTCGGAGTAACCGGATCGCAGACTGTTTCCAACCCTTCCAAGTTCTTGAGCACTGCGATGACCAAACACATCGCGGGTGTTGGCCTTCCATTCTTCTACGGGTTGATCTTGGTCATCGTGACCTGGTTCCTGCTCGAGTACATAAAGACAGGAAGGAATATGTATTTCGTGGGAGAAGGAAGGAAGGCAGCCTTTCTCGCAGGAATCCACGTGAACCGGATACGCACCGGGGTCTTCATCTTGTCGGCGCTCACCGCGTGGTTGGCAGGAATGGTAATGCTTGGTCAGACGACTGCCGTGGATGCCACCTACGGCGGTCCCTACCTGCTGCCGGTCTTCGCTGCGGTATTTCTTGGCTTTACAACGATCAGGCCGGGTCGCTTCAATGCACTAGGAACTTTGGTAGGCGTGCTGGTTCTAGCGATAGGCAGTACTGGTCTGGAAATTCTTTCGGTGGCTTCGTGGATCACTCAGGTCTTTGACGGAGGGGTCTTGATTGTGGCGGTCGCTTTGGCCAACATCTTGGGAGGCAACCTAATAGAGACATGGACGTAGAGTGATCTCGCCGTGCTCGGTTGAGAGTGGTATTGCTGGTTATATCGCCATTGTTTTGCCCCGCCTTGTTTGTGCGAAGGCTTCTGGGAGTTGAAGCCGCTGAAGTTGGGTTCGAAAATTTATGTTATGCCGAGATCTCCTGGTTTCGCCCGGAGACCGACATTAGCGGAGAAAGCACCCTGGACCTCAGAGAAGGAGTTTCGCGGCCATTTGAGGTGAAATGTTGGGAAAGGGGGAGTTATGGCAAGTGCGAGAACCGCCCTTGAGGTAGCAGGACTAAGGATGCGTTTTGGCCCGGTAACGGCATTGGAGGATCTGACTCTGAGCATTCGCCAGGGTGAGATTCACGGTGTTGTTGGGCACAATGGATCAGGAAAGTCGACCTTCGTAGAGATACTCGCAGGAACCCATGTCCCCACTTCCGGCAGGATGGAGCTATTCGGAAAAGAGGCGAGCTTTCCCGCCGTGGCCAAGGACAGGGAAAATCATCCGATGGCAGTGGTGCACCAGGATGTCGGTCTGGTCGGCTCGATGTCGGTGGTCGACAACTTCAGGGTGAATCGCTTCAAGCGGGGGTTAATCGGGAGTGTGCGTTGGCGAGACGAGCGAAGGCTGACAAGTGAGCGTCTTTCAGCTATCGGCGTTGATGTCGACCCAAGAACTTTGGTTGAAAATCTGAGCGCTTCCGATCAGGTGCTGATCAGCGTGGCCAGGGCTTTAATGGATCTGGAGCAGATCCGTCAAAGGGCTGAGCAAAGAGATCAAGCGATTTTGATACTGGACGAGCCCACCTCAAGCCTTCCATCAGGTGCGATCGATTCGTTTCTCGATACGATTCGTGAGGTGAACCGCGAACTCGGAACGACCGTGATCATAGTTAGCCACAACCCCCGTGAGATCATGGCCCTAAGCAACAGGTTCTCGGCTTTGAAAAACGGGAACCTGGTCGGGACTTATGTGACTGGCGAGGTGAGCTACAGCCAGCTCGCTGCGCTCATGGCTGGCCAGAGCGAAGCGGAGATGGCCTCTGAAACACACGCGGAGTCCGTTTCCCTGCTCACGGACGGAAATAGGGCTGTCAGTAGGTCCGAGCTTCTCAAAGCCACCAATCTAGGTGGCGGCCGGATAAAGAGCGCCGATTTTTCGATCTACTCAGGAGAGGTCGTTGGAATGACTGGACTCTTGGGATCCGGGTATGAGGATGTCCCCTACCTTCTCTGTGGTTCGCAGATGAAAACGGTAGGAAGCATCCGGTTTCAAGAAAAGGATCTCAGCAAATGCAATCCGCGCGTCTTCCGGGATAGCGGGGGAATGTTGCTTCCCGGCGACAGACAGCTGACGAGCGGAGTTCCGACTGCGACCGTCAGGGAGAACATGACTCTCGGCTATTTGGACCCCTTCGTCAAAGGGGGGATCTTGAAGCACCGCAAAGAGAGGCGGATCATCAGTGAAATGATGGAAAGATTGCGCGTGAGGCCTGCGAATCCAGATAGGCCCTTGAACGAGTTCAGCGGCGGCCAGCAACAGAAGTCGCTTGTAGGCAGATGTCTTCTGCGATCCTCCAAGTTGATCGTAATAGATGAACCCTGCACGGGGATCGATGTAGGTGCGCGCAACGAGATCCATGCGACGCTGCGGGAGATGGCTGCAAATGGGGCGGCGGTCTTGGTGACCTCGTGCCAATACGAAGAGCTTCCGATGGTCTGCGACAGGATAATTGTTTTTCAAGGAGGGTATGTGGCGGGAGAGCTCTCCGGAGCTGAGGTGACAGAGGAGGCGATCTTGAGGCTCTGCTACATGGACATGGAGGCCACCCGGGCTTAGGGTTTCCTGGAATCGGTTTGGAATTAGGGCGATCTGTTTGCACCCGACCGGTTTCAGGGGCCTACTATGACGAGAGATTTAGAATTTGCGGCACTGAGTAGGTCTGGACTTCTTGAAGGATCTCGTGCGCCAGATGTTCCAGATGTTCAATCGTTGGGTATCGCGTTATTGGACCGCTTACCCCCAGCGCGGCTACGAGCTCACCGTTGAGACCGAAGATGGGCACGGCGGCGCCGGCTGTCTGTTCTGACCGCCCGCCAAGGTTCAGGGCGTACCCGTTTCGTGCTATCGTTTCGATCTCGTTGAAAAGGTCTTTCGGTTCGGTAATGGTGAAGGGGGTAAGTCTGAGTAGCGAAAGCTCGCCCGATGCGAGCAGCGCCTGGAACTGTGAAGAGAAAGCCAAAAAGATCTTCCCGACTGAGGTTGCATGAATCGGGAGGAGCGATCCGATGTCGTGGCGGACTCCGATGGATTGCGGACTGTCTATCACCTCCACGTCCATGATCTGGGAGTGGACTGCGACAGCTAAGTGTACGGTTTCCTGCGTCGAGGTATTCAGCCTCTCCATTACCGGTCTCAGGCTGCGCCGCACGTCAAACTGCCTGACCATGTCGCTCAACAGCTCTAGCAGCCCTCTGCCAAGGGTGTATTCAGAGGTCTCAGGAACTTGAACAGCGAACTCCTGGTCAACCAGCGAAGTGAGGAGCCTGTGCACAGTGCTGACAGCGAGTCCCATCTGGGAGGCTATTGCGTGGACTCCGACCGGCTTGCCGGCACGTCCAAGTTCACGGAGTATCTCCATAGCATTGACGACGGCGTTGACGGTCCTGCCTGACCTAACCTCGCTGGCTTGCGGTAAATCCTGGGGTATTTTATGTTCCATGTCGAGCCTCCATTTTATAGCCTGACAAAATTTTCAGGATGTCCACAGATTGTCTGAGCAGACCGCACATCTTAGAAAGGCTGAAAAGCAGGGATCTTCCACTCGTCCGCCTGATCCCAGGTTAGCTTTAGCGGCATCCCTACCTGTAATTTCGCGAGGTCGACGGCGACTATCCTGCTGAGAATGCGCGGACCTTCTTTGAGATGTACGACCCCCACCGCGTAAGGCGGCTCGAATGCCGGGTGGTACTGCCGCCTGAAGACTACGAAGGCATGCAAAGAGGCCAAGCCATCGGCTGCGACCCAGCTCCAACTGGGACTCCAGCATTCGGGGCAGAACGAAGACGGCGGAAACCAGAAGGAGCCGCAGTCATCGCATTTTGGCAGGATAAGGCGCCCTTCTTGACAGGCTTCCCAGAATGGTACAGTTTCGGGGCTTGGTCTTGGAGTTGGTTGATGGACAGCATTCACGCCTATTCCCCTCCCCGCTGTAGGATCAATGAGCTATGGCATACGGTGTTTCCGCCGTGGCCGCTGACAAGAGCCCATTCGGCGTCGGTTACTTGCCGTTCGGAGTCGTAGGCGTGGCGGAGTTGGCGAACACCCTCGATAATTTGGAGAACGCCTTCCACGTGTCCTTCGGAAAGTTGACCCCCTGAGGTGTTACACGGGAGGGCCCCGTCAATCGAAAGTGCACCGGATGCTGCGAAGGGACCTCCGTCTCCCTTTTTGCAGAAGCCGTAATCCTCGAGCTGTGTCAGGACCATGTAGGTGAAACAGTCATAGAGCTGTGCAGTATCGATATCCTCGGGCCGGATTCCCGCCATGGCGAAGGCCTTTTCCCCGCTGCGCCTCGCTGCAGTGTCGGTCATGTGCTCGTCGTAGTACCAACCGCGTAGGTTGTTGAAGGTTCCAAAACCCGAGATCAGGACTGGAGTCTGGCGAAGATCCCTCGCTCGTTCAGCGGAACAGACCACAACCGCTCCAGCTCCATCTGTCACAAGGCTGCAGTCGTAGACATTGAACGGGTCGACAATCGGCCTTCCAGAATGGTATTTCTCCAGCGAGAGAGGCTGTTTCATCTGTGCCGCTGGATTTCTGAGCGCATGCTCTCTGAACGCCACCGCTATAGCACCGAGATCATCTTTCGATGTTCCATAGAGTGCCATGTGGCGTGATGCGCCGAGTGCGTGCATCGCAACGGCTCCGAACATTCCCACTTCGGCGTTGAACTCCGAGCGCTCCTGTTCGGGGGGGACCAAGGGCACGCTCATCTTGGTCGAGGTGTCGCGGTGCGTCCGCGACCAGCTGTCCCTTCCGTATCCGCAAAGGACAACGTCGCACATGCCGGCGTCAATGGCCATGACCGCAAGGATCACGGAGAGGATCTGACTTGCACCTCCGTTGTCCAAGGTAGTGCTGAACTCGGCATCGAGTCCGAGCAGCTCGCCCATTCTCTGGTGATGGGTGTAGATGTCGTCCGGTCCTCTGCAGATCACGCCGTTCACATCGGCTTTGCTGAGCCCGGCGTCATCCATTGCATTATGCATCGCTTCGTTCAGAAGTCCTAATGAGCTCTGCCCGGGAACCTGGCCCAGATCGCTCTGCCCGACTCCAACGATGGCGTATTTGCCTCTAAGAGCTTTGTTTGGATTGCTCATCTCAGCCATCACTTTCTGGCGCGCCAAAGGCGCCTTCAGCTCTCAAGGCTGCCAGCTTTTCCGGAGAATAGTCAAGAGCGCTGAGCACCTTTGTGGTGTGCTCGCCGAGAGTCGGTGGCGCGAGGCGGACTGTGAGTGGGGTGCTTGAGAGAGAAAAGCCGGGAGCGACTCCCTCGACAGTTCCGCGCAAGGGATGTTCGTAGGTCATCTTTATGCCTAGATGGCGCACTTGAGGATCTTTGAAGGCGTCTGCCACTGTATTTAGAGGCGCCGAAGGGACATCATGGCGGCCCAGCTCGCTGAGCCAGTGGTCTCTAGGGGCTGTGCGGAAGATCGCTTCCAGTTGGGAACACAGCTCCTCGTAGTTCTTTTGCCGCGCGGCACGATTCACAAAGAGCGGGTTCTCCAGCCACTCCGGATGTCCAACAACTTTTACCAGCCCCTCCCAAAACTTGGCCGGAGATGACAGGTGCACAACGAACGCAAGGTTGTCGGAGGCCTGAAATGCATAGACCTGAGCTTGACGGACCCTGGTTTGTCTTAGCGGAGGCTCGTTGGAATGGAAGTAATGGGCGGCGTTTTCTCCGATGAGATGCATCGTGGCCTGAAGCAGCGAGGTTGTTACAAGTTGGCCCTCCCCAGTGGTTGAGCGTGCAATCAGACCGGAGAGAATCCCGCAAAAGGCATAGATGCCGGTTATGTGGTCGGAGAGCGAGATTCCCATAGGCTCGGGACGTCCGAGATCGGTCAGCAGGCTCAACAGTCCGGTGAGCGCCTGGCCGACCGTGTCGTAGCCGGGCCTCTGACCGTAGGGGCCATCCTCACCGAAGCCGGTTATTGAGCAGTAGACCGTCCTCGGATTACGGGCGTGGACTGCCTCGTAGCCAAAGCCCATCTTTTCGGCAACGCCGGGACGGTGGTTCTCGATCACCACATCGGCTTCGTCAATCAGATCCAACAGGATCTCTCTGCCTCCTGCTGTGTGCAGATCAAGCGAGATGCTCTTTTTGTTCCGGTTCAAGGCGCAGAAGGTAGGGCTGTAGAGATCCTCGCCCCAGCCGCGGAACGGGTCTCCGTGACCGGGTTCTTCAACTTTTATGATCTCGGCGCCAAGATCACCGAGCAGAGCACCGGCGAAGGGTCCAGTCACATAACTCGCGACCTCAATGACTCTGATTCCAGTCAATGCTCCGGGCATCAAAGACGGCCCCCTCTCTTTATGTCGGGCTAGGGAAGCTCGATCTGAATATCCCACCACTGCTGTTCCCCGCCCAGCTGAGGACAGTAGACGTCCACTTGAAGCTGGATGCCGCAGCTTGGACAAAAGTAATACACGTACTCGCCGATGAACCGATCGGCCGAAGGCAGTGGAAACTCGCTCACAGTGTCCAGTGGCTCAGTTACTGACCAGGCGAATTTCTTGTAATTCTCACGGGCTGAACCAAGAACTACGCTGCACTGCCTGCAACGCCAGACTGGGCCTTCACTCGATTCGACTATGTCAAGCTCGGCGTGTGGCTGGGCCAGCACCTTCGCTTCGTGATTGGTGTGCAAGCTTGGCGGGTTCGAAATGCCTTTCAGTCGAGCGGCACGGAGCTCGGCACGGCTCTTCTTGGAGGCCGCCTCGTCCAGCTTCCCGTTCTCGCCAACAACGGCTCCGAAGAAGCGTTCCGCCGCCCACGAGTTGAAGATTCCGGCGTCGAGATCAGCTTGGAGCCGCTCGAGGCTGCGTTCCAGAGGATCACCGAATCCTCCGCCTCCCTGAGTGAAGTCGGAGATTAGACCCCACTCCGGAACACCGGCGTGGGGACCGGACTCCGATCGCCCGAGCGCCTCACCCCATTTTTCATTTATGATCTGGGCAGGTGATGTTGGATACTCCCCCAGGATCATTCGACTCTTGATATCGTCTGGGTCTGTACGCCAGACAGCTCGCAGGCCACCGCTGCCCGCAGGGTAGCCTCCAAAAAGTCCGAACCCTCCGTTGGGTATGCCTGCGTAAGGCCGGAAGTCGACCGAGAGGTCGTTGGTTCCGTAGGCCATGTAAACCCTGTGAGTTCCATCGCCCCCTCTTTGCGTTCCATAACCTGCTCCATTGGGGGCGTGGTTTCGAGTCAGATAGAGGAACGGATACTGCAGCTCGATCCATTCCACATCGCTGATTCCTCCCGAAGGGATGTTGGAGTGGCCTCCGCTGTCCACACCATCGCGCAGCGGGGCGGCGCCGAAGCCCCCTCCGTGAATGTCGTAGAGTCCTTGCGCGACGGGAATTCCCTGCCTGGTATGGCCTCCATAAAAGTAGCCAGGGCCTCCCTCATACCAGAGTCCCTGCCAGCCGGCGTTGATGTCATCGTATCGACCGCCAGCGTAAAGCATCTTGGCGACACAGTCACTGACCGCAGAGACGAGAATTTGTCCCACGCGTGGAGCTCCACCGCAGGCCGCGGGGAACTTTGCATTAAGGATACTCCCTTCCGGAACACTAACCGAGACCGGTACCATCTTGCCGTCGCTCCATGGCACATCCCAAAACAACGTGTTGGTGAGCGCCAGCGTCACGTGTGCGAGGGTGCTTGGCAGAGTCGAGTTCTGGTCGTCATGAAGCTGAGGACTGGTTCCGTTGAAGTCGAAGTTGAGCGTGTCGCCCTTCTTGGTCATCTCACAGATGATCTGGTATGGCTCAGGACGTCTCATGCCCGATGCGAACATCCTGGATCGCCATGTTCCATCAGGAAGGGAGCGGAGCTTGGCCCTTGCCATGTGCTCCGAGTCGTCCATGAGCTTCTTGCTCGCTGCCTCGACGAACTCAATGCCAAACTGATCGACCAGCTCCAAGAAGCGTTGTGCGCTTACGTTGTTCCCTGCAATTCTGGACCTGAGGTCGAGCTCCACATAGTAAGGATCGCGGCACTGCTCCACGATCGTCTTGCAGACATCATTTCTAAACTGGCCGGCCTCTACAATCTTGAGACCGAGAATTCGAAGCCCTTCGTGAAAGATCTCAGTGGCGGCGCCGCGCATGACGCCCCCAGTATCGGCCGTGTGGGAGCTGCTAGCGGTCCAGGCGATGAGTCTGCCGTCGAAGTAAATCGGCTTTATAACCATCTGGTCATAGGTGTGTGAGCCTGCCACGTAGGGGTCATTGTTGAAGATCTGGTCCCCGTCGTGGAATCCCGGGTCTGAGCCGAACCATTCGAGGATCTTCTTGATTGCATCAGATGTTGCAGCAGCGAACCTCAGGTGGCCTGAACAGGCCAGTATCATTCGGCCGCTCGGGTCATAAAAAGACTGCATACACTCGCCGCCTTGGACCACGATAGGAGATGCCGACACTCTTTGCAGGGCGATTCGCCCCTCTTCTCCGACTGCCCAAAGTCGGTGCATGAAGATCTCGTATTTAACAGGATCCAGTGTCTCTAGCGCTGCGGCCATTGAATATCTCCTTTAGCTTGGCCCGGATTACTCTGATATCTTCAGGATTAGATTGCCGTATGGATCGAACTCGCCGGTTGCCCCCGGGGGGATCAGAACGGTAGTAAATGGTGACTCCACGATGCTCACTGGCTTGAGCGTCTGCCCCGGCTGTATCTCTTCCCAGTCGTATACCTGCGCCTCGTGCCAGCTTCCACTCAGGTAGATCCTCCTCTCCCCCTTTATTGCCGGAGGCTTGTCCGAGGAGGCTGACTGGGGCCTGAGGCTCGCTTTGGGCACTGGACCGATGGCGTCCACTCTGATCGCACCAAGCTCTGTTCCGGCATCGGTGTTGCCGGCGCCCTCTCCATAGAGGGTCTGATAGCGGTCTGCGAACATCTTTTGGATCTCATCCATCTCGTTTTCTCCAAAGCGAGCCCAGGGGATCTCTAGCTCTACGCCGATCATCTGGCGGCGGAATCTGAGTGTCAGATAGCGCCGTAGCGTCACTTGAGAGGTGGAGAAGTTTTCCTGGCTCATGACCTCCAGGAGTTCGCTCTCAAGCTCTTTCAGGGCTCTGTTTACCACCTCTGGATCGGTGGGCAGCGAGTAGTGGCAGGTCATCATCTTGGTGTGTACCACATCCGCCATGGCGATGCCGAAGGCGGAGAATACCGGAGAGGTGGGGAAGACCACTATGGTCTGTATCCCAAGGTCTCTGGCAAATCCGACCGCATGTATGGCTGCGGCTCCGCCAAAGGCGT
>JAJYVK010000026.1 GCA_021792075.1 Actinomycetes bacterium
CCCAGCACTCCCTTGCCGAGATAGCGAGCTCCTCCGTCACGCTTCTCCGTCGCTTCATGTGCGCCCGTTGAGGCGCCCGATGGCACAATTGCCCGACCGGTCTCTCCGGTAGCAAGCGTCACCTCAACCTCGACCGTCGGATTACCTCGAGAGTCAAGAACTTCTCTTCCGACCACTGACTCAATTATGCTCACGTTTCTTGACTCCTTCTAAGAGTGCTCCGAGATGGGAGCCCTGCCAACCTCAGCCATTGCTGATGGCACAACAAATCTTCTAACTCTCCGCCGCTCTGATTGCTTCCCTGAAATCCTTCGTTTTAGATCGTAAAGCCGATTCGAGATCAATTCCAATCGCTTTTGCAAGATTTGCGATCCACCAGAGCAACTCGCCAAATTCATCGGACAGCTCCACAGCTCCGGTTCCAATGAGCTCCCCAAGCTCTTCCAAAGTCCTCGATGCCGCCACCATCGAGCTCTGTGCACTGGGGATTTCAATTCCCACAGCGGTCGCTTTCCTCAGAAGCTTAGACACCAGGATCAAAGACGGCAGCGACTCAGGAATTCCCTCGAGCACGCTTGCACGACCCTCTTGGGTCTGCTTGATCTTCTCCCAATTTGAAATGACCTGAGCTGAACTGTTCACCTCGAGTTCGGTGAAGACGTGCGGGTGGCGCCGAATCAACTTTGCAACCACGGTCTCCGCCACATCTGCAAGATCAAAGCGGCCTTCCTCGGCCGCCAGATTGGAGTGAAAGTATACCTGTACCAAAAGATCGCCCAATTCACCTTTGAACTCTTCGAAAAGGCTCGCTGAAGCCTCCCCATCGCCATCTAGCTTTTCGATGGCATCGACGACCTCGTAGCTCTCCTCGATTAGATGAGTCACAAGGGACTGATGGGTCTGCTCTCGGTCCCATGGACATTCGTTCCTGAGTCTGGCAATGATATCGTAGAGCTCCACAAGCGCTGGCCCTGGGACAGCCGGAATTCGTGGTACGTATATCGTCGTGAGATGATCCGGCTCCACAGCCCTGTCGAGCTCATCCCAAACCACCTCTGCGACAAGTTCAGAGCTCGTGCCGAGACGTTGAAGGACAACAGCCGTGCTGGCATTTGGGTCTACAAGCGAGAGCTTCACATCGGAAAGAATCTGCCTTGACCAGACCTGAGTCAACAGGAAAGGCCCCCTGTTCAGCTTGGCATGGTGCGAAAAGTCAGTGGCATCGATCATGGTGACCCCGGAGGCAAATGGATCGATACCCAAAGCAGACCATATCAACTCCAAGAAGGAAATCCCTGGTAAAACCTCCACCGAATCTGGAACATACTCCCTAAGCAGGTCCACACTCTTCTCTGCAACAAGTGGAGATCCGGGAACCATGTACAGGATGACTCCCGGCGTGGCTTGGGCGGCTTCGATAATCTTCTCGGCCATCTCCCGGTATAGTTCCTCGAAACTCGCGGCCTTCTCGTACAGAGAATCAAACGATCTAATCTCTATCGACGGCCTTCTCTTGATGATCTCCAATCTTGCGGCAGCGACACCTGGATGAATCTCGGTCCGAAATATGACAAGTGCGACCTCGTCGATGACAGCCCACACCCTATCATCGATCACAGGTTTCTCGCCGGGACCCAGACCAGCTACAACGATCCTTCCCATGGGCTCCCTCGCAATTTCAGACATCTACCCGAACTTCAAGCGCAGCTCCAGCGTAGACCAAATAGGGCTAGCTACCCGAAGGTACGAAGAAATTGAGCAGTGACGGCGCCGGACTAAACAGAGGAGAAACTCCTGAAGAAGTGCCTGTCTTGGTGATGTGGCCATAGCGGGAACTTACCGTGATAGCTGCCGACTTTGCATCCAGGTTCACCAAATTCGTGATTGCGTTTGATCCTTTGGTGCCCAGGATGGCTGCCCTGATCTGGGGTGTCAGCTGATCGAAAGGAAGCGTGCTTCGCGAAGTGACCTCAATTATCGCCCAGCCAGACGGAAGGTGCGCTGGAGACGCAATCGAGTTGGCTGCCAAGTTCCTGACGATTTGGGCATACTGGCTTCCCAACGCTGAAACATAGTTCCCGTAGGTACCGCACCCCACAGCACCACCATTTGGAGCAGTGTTGGGGTCACCGGAGTTCGCCTTGGCAAGAGCTGCAAAATTGGCGCCCTGCTGCAGCTGCTGGTAGAGGGAATCTGCCTGCGCCTGAGTGCCGACAAGTATCTGAGAAGAGCAGATGTTGTCGAATTCCGCCGAGTGAGAGCTGTAGTAGTTTCGCAAGGCGTTGAGCGAAACGTTGGCATTCACGAGGCGAGCCTCAACTACGTCAAGCATGGCGGAGTCCTTGATCAGCTGAGCCTGATACTCCTTGGAAAACTGGTTGAAAACCGAGGCGCCTCCAAAAGTCTGCTCTGCATCCACACGACCCAGCGCTATGTCTTCGGCAGTCAGCTTGACTCCGAGTTTCTGAGCCTCCTGGTCGATCAGGTCCATCGAAATACGTCGGTTCAATACTTCGTCAACAAAAGTCATGCTGTAGGTGCCGTTACCACCCTGTCCATATACCTGCTGAGAGCTCTCGAGCTGCTTGACGAATGCCGAATTGGCGGTTATTGATTTGACCTCAGACAAAAGTTCGGACGAGGTGATAGTCTTGCCGCCGACGGTTGCCGCAACCGGCGAAGATACGCATCCGGACAAAGCCACCCCGAGACCCAACAGTCCCAATACTTTCGAAAATCTCAACTCACGTCCTCCAAAAAGTCACGAGGTGCCAGCTCCTCAAACTAAACCTCGCATATTACCTCCAGGCATCGCCGTGATCCGGCAACCACGAAGATCCACCCGGTAGACCTATCTCAACTCATGCTCTCACTAATTCCGCTCAACTGCTCAATCGACTTTTGCAAACTACCGCTTGGCGAAGAATTTTTCCAGTCGCGGGTCCGAGGGATTGAACCATTAGCGAAGTTGTTGCTTGGTCATAACAAACGCCAACAAGAACAAATTAGATCCGCCACCTAGGATTGCAGTAAGAACAAAGTAGTCGACCCTGGCTAACCTTCCATCAATTCCTCGAATACCATCTCAACCGCTTGCATTGGGTCAGAATCCTTGGAAATTGGAATCACGACCGCCTTTTCCCCCTCTTTGTAAATGGCTCTCGGGAATTTCCGTTTCATGCGCACCGAGAGCGACGCCTTCAACTCCACGGGAGCCAAACGCACCGAAGGGCTCACCAGCGAAGACCTTCCAAAGCCAGAGACGATAACCTCTTTGACCTTCGCACGGATAGCGCGAGCTCTTAGCTTGGCCAGTCGGAGCAGCGACTTGGTTTCATCAGGCAATGGCCCGAACCTGTCAGACCACTCCTGACCAACCTGGTCCACATCCTCGTTTGTGGTGCACATAGAGAGCCGCCTGTACGCCTCGAGACGGAGATCAGTCCTGGAAATATAGCTCTCGGGAATGACCGCCCCTACTGGAATCTCTAGCTTGATCTCGGGCAGGGGCGCCTCGAATTCGCCCTTCAGCTCTCGGACCGCCTCCTCGACCATTCTGACGTAGAGATCGTAGCCGACCGCCGCAATGTGTCCGGACTGATCTTCACCAAGGATGTTCCCTGCGCCCCTGATCTCGAGATCGCGCTTGGCGATACGAAATCCGGAACCGAGCTCGGTATTTTCTCCAATCGTCTTGAGCCTTTCGTAGGCATCTTCGCTCAGGGAACTCTCTGCCGGATGAAAAAGATAGGCATAGCCACGCGTCCCCGAACGCCCGATCCGACCCCTCAGCTGATGAAGCTGCCCCAGCCCCAGCAGGTCCGCACGATCCACGACCAAAGTATTTACGGTAGGCATGTCGATCCCAGACTCTATAATCGTTGTACAAACCAAGACGTCCGATCTGCCTTCCCAAAAATCAACCACAGTTTGTTCCAATAAATTCTCATCCATCTGCCCGTGAGCTACCGCTATGCGAGCCTCTGGAACTAGGCGTGACACCCTTTGAGCAACCGACTCGATATCAGAAACCCTGTTGTGCACAAAGAAGACCTGTCCTTCACGCATCAACTCTCGACGAATGGCTTCAGAGACCGCAAGTTCATCGTACTCACCCACGTACGTCAAGATCGGCTGCCTTCTCATCGGGGGAGTGCTCAACAGGCTCATATCCCTAATCCCCGTGAGCGACATCTCCAATGTCCGCGGGATCGGCGTTGCGGTCAAGGTGAGCACATCTACCCCCGCCTTCACCTGTTTTATGGTCTCCTTGTGCGTGACACCGAAATGCTGCTCCTCATCAATCACCAGCAGACCGAGATCTGAAAAGACGACGTCCTGACTCAGGAGCCTATGAGTGCCTATCACGACGTCAACCGTGCCATCCGCCACACCCTCCAGCACCGTCCTGCTCTGTGCGGGCGTAAGAAACCTGGAGATGACCTCGACTCGAACGGGAAACCCCGAGAACCTGTCGGAAAATGTCTGAAAATGCTGCTGCGCTAGAAGTGTCGTGGGCACCAGAACAGCAGCCTGCTTTCCATCTTGCACAGCTTTGAAAACCGCTCTAATGGCTATCTCGGTCTTCCCAAAGCCGACATCGCCACAGATCAAACGATCCATCGGCCGTTCCGATTCCATGTCAGCCTTGACCTCTTCTATCGCTCGAGCCTGGTCGGGAGTCAGATCGTACGGGAAAAGGTCTTCCATCTCCTTTTGCCAAACGGTATCAGCCGAAAAGGCAAAACCCTTGGTGACAATTCGCTTCTGATAAAGGACGATGAGTTCCTGCGCAATCTGGGAAACCGCCCTTCGCACCTTTGACCTGGTCTTTTGCCATTCAGTTCCGCCGAGCTTGGAGAGGGTCGGCGTTTCTCCTCCCAGATAGGGGGTGATCGACTCCATCTGATCAGAAGGGATGTAGAGACGATCTCCTCCTCGATACTCGATTAGAAGATAGTCCCTTTCAACGCCCCCCAGCTCTTGGTTGACCATCCCCGCAAAGCGCCCAATTCCATGATGGCTGTGTACGACGTAGCCGCCGACCTGAAGCGCATCGAATACCTGGGCTCTCGCTGAATGCCTGACCCGTCCTGCTCTCTGGGCCCTTCTCTTGTTCGTCAGATCCCCGACACCGATTATGCCAAGCTTGATCTCAGGAAAGATCGCTCCATGCTCGAGTTCGCTCACCGTTACATAGATACCGGGCTGCTGCTGCTCGAGGAATGAATCGAGCTCTTCTTGACTTTGCGCCAGAGTCGGCAGGAAGCCGTGGGTTGAAAGCGAGGCCGCCAGCCGCTGAGCGAGGGCCCCATTTGCCGCGCACAAAAAGAGAGAATACCCCTGCTTGAGCAGCTGAGACAGGCGAGAAGCAATCGCTTCAGGCTCTTTTGAAGCAAGATCGAATCCCTTGGCATTCAGCTCGACCCTAAAGGACGTATCTTGTACCGTATTTGCGAGCTGAATGGTCGCTCGCGCCGAAGCAAAGACTGTGTCCAGTTCACGGTAAAGCTGAGGAAAGCTCTCATGGTCCTCCGGCACCATCCATGTGGTGCTGAGAACCTCGGCTATTGATTTCTCCTCTTGCAACAGATCGGCTACACGCGACCTCAGTCGTGACGGCTCGAAGAGTATCACCCTGGTATCGGCTCCCAGGATGTCACCAAAGTTCTGCGCTGATTGATCCAGCCATGGAAGCCAGGACTCCATGCCTTCAAAGAACTGCCCGCTAGCGACCTTTTCCCAAGCGGAGCCGGCATAGGAAAGTTCATTTCGGAGCTGAACGGCCCTCTCCATCACCTGCTGATCTAGAAGCAGTTCCCGGGCTGGATACAGAACCGCGTTCTCGATAGAATCAATCGACAGCTGATCTGATGGATCGAAGATAGAAAGACGGTCGATCTCGTCACCAAAGAAGTCAGCTCTGATGGGCAGGTCTTGTTCCGAGGGGAACACGTCGACAATGGAGCCACGAACCGCGAACTCACCTCTGTTTTCAGCTTGATATTCACGCCTGTATCCAGTATCCGCAAGCCACTGGACAAGCTCCTCCAGCAGAGTGACTTTCCCCAGTTCAAGCCTCATGAAGCCTGCGTTCAGGGCCGAACTCCCAATTAGCTGCGACACGGAACGTGCGGAGGCCACGATAACAAGCCGGTTCAGCACCGGTAGCCGGCCTGTGATCTCGTTGAGGACCCTCAGCCGGCGCCCCATCGTTTCAATAGATGGAGAGACCCTCTCCATGGGAAGTGTTTCCCACGATGGATAGAGCCGCGCCATCTCCGGCCCAAGGAGCTCCTTGAGCTCTTCATAGAGTTCCAACGCCTGTTGTCTTGTCGCTACAACAGCGACTATGTTGCCCTCGTCTCGAGCCTCCTGCAGGGCTCCCAGCAGAAAGGGTACGGCCGACCCCGGAAGATAGAAGCTTTCAGAAGGAAAGCCGTGTATCTTTTCAACCGACGGAATCTCACTTAACGGGCCAAACAGACTTCTGAAATGCACTGTAATTTAATCGCTATCGAATGTTGAACCGGTTCATAGCGGCCTCGACGCCATTCAGGAGAATCTCCTCAATGGCGTCAACTGCTTTTGAAACACCGGCGATTAACGACTCTCGCTCCTTTGGAGGGGGAATAGCCAATACATAATCCACTATCGCCCCAGACGCCATCGGTCTCCCAATCCCTATGCGAATCCTAACAAAATCAGAAGATCCATAAAACGCCACGATTGACTTAAGGCCGTTATGGCCCGCAACCCCACCGCCCTTTTTGACTCTGACAACCCCTGGGGGCAGATCCAGCTCGTCATGCACCACCAAAAGACCCTCAGGAGATGCGATCGGGTATTTCCTAACAAGTCCGCGCAAGGCCTGGCCGGTGTTGTTCACATAGGTCTGAGGAAAAGCCAAAGCAACTATTTCAGACCCCAACTTGATCTCAGCGAGCAAAGCCTTACACCTGGTATTAGGCACCAGAGATGTGCCATGTCGGGAGGCAGCTTCCGCTACAGCCATGGCACCTAGATTGTGCCTGGTCTTCTCATAAGCCCTCCCGGGATTTCCCAGTCCCAGCACTATAACGCTGATTTCAATCTCCTAGAACTGGTGACCTAGTGATATCGAGATTTGACTTCCTCCCCTGCCCCTAGCTGCGGCTCTGCGGTGCTACTGATCCCCCGGTTCCAAGCGAGTCCGCTCTACGGGATAAAAGGTTACTTCTGGTTTAGAACCTGAAAGTCGACATGAAGTACTTCTTGACGAACCGGGTGCCGCTGAATCTCCTTGATGACCACGTGACGCTTCTTACCGTCAAGGTCCAGCTCCACAACGCTGCCGACCAATTGCCCTTTCGACATCGCTGCACGCAGCGCCCGCCCGTCACAGGATACAGCAATCGGATCAATGGCCGCACCGTAGACAACGCCAGGTACCCGGCCCTCTGCGCGCAGACGCCGTGAAACAGGGCTTCCTGGAAGCCGACCAGACTTGGCAACAAGCACTAGCTCAGACACCGAACTCTCCTAAAAATAACTTCTCTCACCTGAAACAAATAACTTGACTAGTCTAGTTACTACTTCGCTGAACTGGGCAGTATACCATGCCCTCAAATTCGCAGACACTGCCAGTAAGCCAGACTCTGCCACCGACTGGACATGCATGTCAAATCTGGAATACCGCACGGATGAATCCGGGGCCTCTTTGCTTAGCACCTGATTGGGAGAAAGATGTTGCAGCTCCGGTGCCAGCGGTCAAAAAAGCTGGCAGCGGTGCAAATAGGCTAGGAGAGATTTTCACCGCCGAAGATCTCCGAAACGGAGGAGTCCTCGAAGACAGCACCGATGGCCTGAGCAATGATAGGAGCGACCGAAAGGACCTCCAGCTTTTCGATTCGCCGGTCCGGCCTCAAAGGAAGGGTATTAGTGATGACCACTTTTGAGATGGCCGAGTCATTGAGCCTCTTTGCTGCTGGATCGGAGAGCAGGCCATGGGTTGCCATGGCCCATACCTCGGCCGCGCCCCGAGACATCAACAGCTCCGACGCAGCGCAGATAGTGCCCGCGGTGTCGATCATGTCATCGATTATCACGCACCGGCGCCCTTCGACCTCACCAACGACGTCCAAGGCCTCCACCGTATTGGCGGTGTCTCTAGGTCTGCGCTTATGGACAAATGCCAAATCGCAGTTCAGAACCTGCGAAAACCTGGAGGCAACCTTGACCCGCCCTGCGTCGGGAGCGACTATCACCGTATCGGAGCCGGCATTGGCTTTGAGATAGTCGACGAGCACCGGCATGGCGGTCAGATGATCGACGGGGCCATCAAAGAATCCCTGGATCTGGCCTGAATGCAGATCTAGAGCTATAATTCGATCCGCGCCGGCCACGGCCATCATATCCGCAACCAGCTTTGCTGTAATAGGCTCTCTTCCCGAGGCCTTGCGATCCTGCCGTGAGTATCCATAATAGGGACAGACTGCGGTTATGCGCTTTGCCGAAGCTCGCTTGGCCGCGTCGACCATTATCAGCTGCTCCATGATCGAGTCGTTGACAGGTCCAGCGTGAGTTTGAATTATGAAGATGTCCTTGCCTCGGACGGACTCTCCAAACCTGCAGTGAATCTCGCCGTCGGCGAACTCCTTCAGAGTGACATTTCCCAATTTCACATCCAAATTCACCGCAATTTCAAGCGCAAGTTGCGCATGAGACCTGCCCGAATAGAGTTCCAGCCGCTTCCTCGGAACAAGCTCCACTTTGTCTACCCCAGTGTTTTAAAAGATCCAGTAGAAGTATCGGGTTCAACCTTAGCACCATCTGAAAGCACAACCCAAGGTCCGACGACTGCACCCGCTCCTATGTCGGCCCCAGCAGCTTCGCATCTTGTCACTCGTGCCCCATCCCCTACGGTGCAGTCTAGAAGACGTGTCTCAGGTCCAATCTCAACCGAGCTGCCTATCTGAGTATTTCCAACTAGATGGCTGCCGGGCCAAATCGTTGTGTCCTGGCCAATCTCCACTGTTGCAGCGATGTAGACGGCGTCAGGATCTACTATCGTGACACCTCTCGACATCCAGTGTCGGTTTATCCTCCGGCGGAAATGCTTCTCCGCTTCGGCAAGCTGAATCTGGTCGTTGACCCCTAAGGCCTCGACCCCGTCTTCGATGGAGAGTGCGGAGACCAAATAACCCATTTCCGAAAGGATCGAGATCGAATCGGTGAGGTAATACTCTTGCTGCGCGTTCTTAGCCGAAATTCGGCGAAGCGTCGGCGCTAGAACATCGAGGTTGAAAGCATAGATCCCGGTATTGATCTCGTTGATCCTTCGCTCCTCGAAACTCGCGTCGCGTTCCTCAACCACGTGAGCAACCCTTCCGTCTTTGCCTCGAACAATCCTTCCGTATCCAAACGCATCCTCGAGGGTGGCGGTTATCAAGGTTGCAGATGCCCGGGATTCAATGTGAATCTCCACGAGTTCCCTCAAGGTACCCGGAGTTATAAGAGGTGTATCCCCAGGCACTACTATCACGACTGGAATATCGTCTTTGCTGTAGTTGAGCACATCAGGAAAACCGGTCAAAGCTACGCTGAGGGCGTCCGCGGTTCCAAGAAGCCGCTGCTGTTCGACAAAGTGGATCTTCATACCTACAGGTGCTGAGGAAGACAGGGAGGCCTTGACTCTCTCTGCTCCGTGGCCGACTACTACAACGGTGTCTTGAACTCCGGCGCGGAAAAGAGCCTCCAGAACGTGCGTGCCCATAGGCTTGCCACAGATCTTTGCCAGGGCCTTGGGTCTCGAGGACCTCATTCTTGTACCTTCACCAGCCGCCAACATGGCTGCAAACAGTGGTCTGGGACTCACCTGAAACACCTCAAACTCTATCGACCGTAACACAAGGGACGTCTACGACGTGATCCTAGCCGTTGAGAGCAGAAGTTGTCTTGACAATGGGAATTGCCGACCCAAACAATCAGCCCTTTGATCGCTTGGAGACATACATCGCTTTATCAGCCTCCGTCCAGGAATCAGCGAGCGATTTCGAGGGAGTTCTGGTGCTTGTGCCCACCGAAGCTGATACACCTGCCACCATCAGCGCAATTCGAATCCTGCGGGCGAACGCGCGGAGACCCTCTTGACTGATGCCTCTAGTGAGCACGGCGAACTCGTCGCCACCTGTTCTCGCAACCACGTCATCGGACCTGCAAGTCTGTTCGATGATGTCGGCTGCGTTGCGAATGAGGTCATCACCGGCCTTGTGACCCAGAGTATCGTTGACAATTTTCAGGTTGTCGAGGTCGATCACCATTACAGACGCCGCGAAACCGTACTGCGCACAGAGGATCTCTTCCTCGTGCAGAGCCCGGTCCCAACCCCGCCGATTAAGAAGGCCCGTCAGCTCGTCGCTCTCGGACTCCATCTTCGCTCTCTCGTAGCTTCGCCTTTGATCAAGCGACTGCAGTTCCAGCGTAAGTACTGTGGCCAACATTCGTGCTATAAGTTCTATAGCGTCGATCTGGAGAGGACTCAGTTCCGGCATAGGATCAGGATTCATGGCACAGATCGTGCCGAATACGGTGCGATCCGCCAGTATGAGAGGAATGCCTATATGGGCCCGAACCGGCATGTTCAGACCTATCGCGGATAGGTCGTTTTGCAGCTTACAGCTGGAAGTATTAGCTAGATATTTCGGAAACTCACCACTCAAGACCCTTGAACATATCATTTCGTCCCAGGGCAGAGTGTCTCCAACTTTGATCTTGTACTCAGAGTCATTGACACTCAGAAAGAGCGACTCATTTCCCTCCAAGCGGGTTACGGCACAGAGCTCGTA
>JAJYVK010000027.1 GCA_021792075.1 Actinomycetes bacterium
CGATTTCGTACACGATCAAGGCGCCGCGATTAGGAAAAATGCCCAAACGAGATAGCAGCTTAGGAGAGCAGTGACGCAGGTTGTCGTGATAGGAGGCGGGATATCGGGGCTGGCTTCGGCCTACTTTCTCTCCGAGAGTATTGATCCAGCGGAGATCACCGTCCTCGAGGCAGAGGAGAGTCTCGGAGGGACGATCAAAGGCCTGAAATTCGGGGATCGTGTCGTCGAAACCGGACCGGACTCGTTCATAACAAGAAATCCTTCCGCTCTTGATCTTGCGGCAGCACTTAATCTGTCGGACAGGCTGGTCTCGCCCGCGACGAGTTCAGCGTTCATCTACGCTCGTTCAAGACTGCATCCCATCCCGGCGGGCACCGTCTTTGGCGCGCCAAGTGACTTCAAGAAGTTCTCGGGGAACTCCCTCATATCGAGGACGGGGCAGCTCAGGGCGGCATTGGAGCCTTTCTTGCCCCGAGCAAGGATCGAAGGCGACACGACCGTGGGCTCATTTGCTCGGAAAAGATGGGGCAAAGAGGTTTCCGATCTTCTCATCGAGCCGCTAGTCGGTGGAATACACGCCGGAACCACCTATCAGCTTTCATTGGCGCTATGCGCGCCTCAGTACCTGAAGTCCGCGCAAGATTTTAGGTCAGTCTCGGTAGGACTCAAGGCTCAGACAGCCAACTACACACCCAGTGGACATCCGGCCTTCTACTCCTTCTCTGGCGGCCTCTCCGACCTTGTCGAGGGCCTGGCTGAGCTTCTCCGAAACCGGGCGGTGCAGATTCTGACAAATTGCGAATCAGTCGAGATCAGCCAGCTCCCAGACGGCTATAGGGTCACCACAAAGGACAGAGCACTCGACGTAGAGGGCGTAATATGTGCTACGCCGTCCTATGTCAGCGCAAAGCTTCTGCAACCGGTCAGTGCGGGTGCAGCAGAGCTTCTGAGATCTATCGACTACGCCTCGCCTATCATGACTTTGCTCTCATACGACGACGACGCGTTCCCCGAGCCTTTACACGGATCTGGGGTCCTGGTGCCTCGTCCAAACAGGACTCTGACGACAGCTGTTACCTTCGCCACAAACAAATGGCCCCAATGGAAGAGCGACGGAGAGACGATCCTGCGAGTCTCGGCGGGACGCATTGGCGACAATCGAGCCTGGGAGTTCAGCGATGAGGCACTGGTTGCAGACCTCGAAGCCGAGATCAAAAAGATCACCGGCGTGAAATCACGGTCGGCCAGACATAACGTCTCAAGATGGCGCAACAGGATCCCGCAGTTCAAACCCTTTCACAACCAGCTGACACAGAGAATCAGGGAGAAGCTCCCGGCCGGGATAGAGCTTGCCGGGGCACCTTTTTTGGGTGTCGGAATACCCGCATGCATATCAAGCGGCCGAACGGCGGCAGAGCGCCTATCCAAAGCTCTGGCTAAGCCTCGCTGACACCGGCAGAATCGAAGGTCGCCATCTCCACTAGTGTCCTGACCGCAGATTGGATGATCGGAACGCTGAGGCAGCCTCCCGTCCCCTCTCCCAGGCGGAGATCAAGGACCAAGACCGGCTTGAGACCAATATAATCCAAAGCCTTTTGGGCTCCTGGCTCCTGAGAAAGGTGCCCGGCAAAGAGGTAGTCCGTTGCGTTGCGAGTGAGTTGATGGCCTACTACAGCAGCAGCGTCCGCTATTACACCATCGAGCACCACCGGCACGCGTCGTAAGGCTCCAGCGAGGATTAGGCCGACCATCCCGGCGATCTCGAGGCCCCCAATGGATGCGAGAATCTCCAGAGGATCTGAAAGGCCGTCACCTTGGAGACGCGAATGGGCGGCCTTGATTGCCTTGATCTTCACGACCATGTGATCATCGTCTATTCCCGTCCCCCGGCCTGTAGTGTCTTCGACATCGGAGTTGGTGAACCATGAGATCAGAGCTGCAGAGGGAGTGGTGTTCCCGATACCCATGTCCCCTATCACCAACAGGTCGCACCCCTCATCGATGACATCATTAGCCACATCAAAACCAGCTTGAACCGCGTCCTCCGCATTTTTGAGCGTCATAGCGGGCCGCCTTGCAAGATTGTCGGTGCCCGGACGGATCTTCTTGTCTATCACCCCGGCATATCGAGAGGTATCACCTGCCACACCGATATCTATCACAGAGACCTTGGCACCGATCTGCTTGGCTATTGCATTGATCGCGGCCCCGCCACTTAGGAAGTTTGCCACCATTTGAGTTGTGACCTCCTGAGGCCAGGGCGTTATTCCCTCCTCCAAGACGCCATGGTCGGACGCAAATACGCATACCACCGGAGAGGATGGCACCCTTGGTGGAAACTCCGGAGAAATCGAGCAAAATTGGTTTGCGATGACCTCCAGAAATCCGAGCGCACCGGCAGGCTTGGTAAGAACAGCCTGGCGCTCCACTGCTTTGTCATAGTTGACCTTCGAAGCCGGTTGGATCAAGCCGATCGCGTCTTTGAAATTCACTCTTACTCTCCTGACTACCTACGTGCCACAACAGCTCTCGCTGGGTATCTGCCAGGATAAACCCCGAAACACTAGTCGAGCAAACTGACCAGGTCTGAGTCGCCTTTATTCGCGAAAAGGACTTTATTGAAGATAACGAACTTGCCAATCCACAATACCCCGAAAGCTCCTATTGAAGCGGCATTGACGGCAACGGCAACCTGAATGTTCTCGAAATGGTGGGCTACCGCGAAGTGGTCTGCCGCAGAAACAGCCCATAGCGAGAGAATTAGACCCAGAAATGCCAAGCCCCAGAACGGGACTATCTCCTTGAACAGGTGCGACTTTCCGGTCTTCCCCCACGCCCAAGCTCTGTTCATGTAATAGGACGGAAGGGCGGATACTGCAACCGCCACGAAGTTCGAGGTGGTAGCTGACCAGAGATGAAGGACCCCGAAAGCAAGAAATAGTATCGCCTGAGAGATAACAACTGAAACCACTGAAGCAACCGTATATTTAAAGGCTTTCAGTGCAGTCTCTGAACGATCCAATCGAGTCAAAAGTGGCTGTGGGACCAATTTTCGCAAATGCACCTCTTTCAGCCTACCGCACTCGTCGTTTCTATAGTCTCCACAACCCTCAACTAAAAGGAAACCCTCAAAAAACAACTTTGGCTTGGCCCACAACACACCGTGGCCAAACCAAAGTTTTTCAGTCGTTGCACTTTAGCGCTGATCAATCGGCATATATTTTCGCTCGGCTTCCCCGGTGTAAATCTGCCGAGGACGCACGATCTTCGAGTCCTGCTCCAATAGCTCCACATAGTGGGAGAGCCATCCAGAAACTCGAGGAATAGCGAACAAGACCGGAAACATCGCGATCGGGAACCCCATGGCCTGGTAGATCAGCCCTGAGTAGAAGTCGACATTCGGGTATAGCTTTCTGGAGACGAAGTAGTCATCGGAAAGCGCTACCTCTTCAAGCTTCAGAGCTATGTCAAGAAGTGGGTTCTTCCCAGTCACCTCGAAAACATCGTATGCAACTTTCTTGATTATTCTCGCCCGCGGATCATAGTTTTTATACACCCTGTGGCCAAATCCCTGAAGCCTTTGTCCACCCTTGCCCTCTTTGACGCTCCTGATGAACGGCTCTACGTTCTCCAGCGAGCCAATCTCCGTCAACATCTTCACGACTGCCTCGTTGGCTCCACCATGACGCGGGCCGTACAGAGCAGCGCATGCGGCTGCCGTAGAAGAGTAGGGGTCGGAATGCGCCGAACCTGCGGTTCTCATCGCGGTCGTCGAACAGTTCTGCTCATGGTCAGCATGAAGAATGAACAAGATGTCAATAGCGCGAACAAGCACCGGGTCTGCTTCGAAATGTGGCTCAGCGATCTTCCACATCATCGAAAGAAAATTGGCAGGGAAGGAAAGCTCGTTGTCTGGATAGACGAAAGGCATACCGACTGAGAATCTGTGAGCAGCCGCCGCCAAGGTCGGCATTTTAGCTATCAGACGCACTATCTGCTTCTCTCTCACTTCTGGATCTGAGATCTGCTTTGCGTCCGCGTAAAAAGTTGACAGAGCAGCAACAGCCGACACCAGCATTCCCATGGGATGCGCATCGTAATGGAAGCCATCAAGAAAACGCTTTCTTACATTCTCATGAATGAAAGTGTGGTGCGTGACATCACGAACCCACGCGTCATACTGCGTCGGGGTGGGCAACTCACCCTTTAGCAGAAGATAGGCCACCTCGAGGTAGGTGGAATCCTCTGCGAGCTGTTCAATTGGATAACCGCGATACCGCAGGATCCCTGCTTCACCATCGAGGTAGGTGATGGAACTCGAAGTCATTGCCGTTGAGGTGAGTCCTGGATCGTAAAACCAGATCCCCGGTAGCAGCTTTGACCATTCTGCTGAAGATACCCCATCGTTCACAATAGGAATCTCGATCGACTTGCCAGATCGATTATCCGTTATCGTAATGCTATCAGGCACGATCCCGCCTTCCTAGGCTAAATCTCCGTTCCGCAAGGGCATATCACGCGCCTTACAGAATGCTTATTAAATCTGTGGCACCTTTATTGCCGCAGACAATGTTCGAATCTTAGAGGCACCTCGGCCAAAAAGTAAGAAACTCATTTGATTCCAATTTACAATAAATCAACTTCGTACTTCCAAACGCTTGCCTTATTCAACTCCCATCAAATCGGTAGACATTCGTTTCACGAACTACAAATCCTAGACCAACGTACAGCGAATTAGCTTCCACCCTTGAAGGCCTAGATGTCAAATCGACTGACTTGACACCTTTCAGTGCAGCCATCTCGATAGCTTTTTTGACGAGCAGCTTGCCAATCCCCCGGCCCCTCGCGCTCGAATCGACTATCACGTCTTCGATCCATGCCCGCAGGCCAGTGGGAATAGGGAATACAACCAGGGTAAGTGTTCCCACAATCCTTCCTGTCTCACTGTCTGCAGCAATCAAGAAGTTCACACACTCATTTGCAAGCAGCCTTGCAAGATCGTCGAACTGGAGCGGCCCCGCCGAACTGGAAAGCTGCGGAACCAGGTTATTGAGGGCGTCCAAGATGTCATGGGATGGGGCATCGACACGGCTGACTTCAATCAATTCTTGTCAAACCCCCCATGCATCTGACTCAATACGGGCCACCAAGTTCAATAATCTATCCCTAAATTCCCTCAGATGCCACGCACGACGACCATGAAGTGAAAAAGGGGTTGGCCAAACCTGCGGAGCTAGATTTCAATAGCGGCTTGAAACGCGGTATCCTGTAGAGATGGAAGACTTAGTGTGGCTGGACTCGATACCGTCTGAGCTGCGCAGACCGATTCTCATCACTGCGTTCGCCGGATGGAATGATGCAGCCGAAGCTGCGACAATTGCGGTCGACTTTCTCAGGAAGAAGCTGCATGCGAAAGTCATAGCTGAGATCGATCCAGAGGAATTCTGCGACTTCACCGTTGTCAGGCCTCGGGTCATACTTCAAGACTCCATGATCAGAAAGATCAAATGGCCTCGAACCTCGATCTCAGTTGCGCACCTCGAGTACATCGACAGAGACCTGATATTTGTCAAGGGTCCAGAGCCGCAACTCAAATGGAAGAGATTCGCATCCACTCTTTTCGAATTAGCCGAAGACTTCGAAGTAGAGATGATCGTTTCGTTGGGAGCCCTTTTGGCCGACTACCCACATACTCGTCCGGTTCGCATTGCTGCGACCTCAAACAGCCCTGAAATGCTGGAAAGATACGGACTGATGCCCTCGGCCTACGAGGGGCCGACAGGAATAAACGGCGTTCTTGCGGCCTGGTTTGACAAGGGTGGAATCCCTGGGACATCGTTATGGGCGAACATTCCCCACTACGTAAATCAGACACCATCACCCAAGGGAGCGAAAGCGCTGGTCGAAAAGCTTCTTGAACTGCTGGACTTCAGGATCGACACGTTAGAGCTCGACATGGCTACTGTTGAATATGATCGCCAAATCGCATCAATAATCGAAAATGATGACGAAGCCAAAGCCTATATAGCCCAGTTGGAGGCTTCCCGCGATTTAGAGCAGATCGAAGCTGAAACAATCGATCCCTCTGCCTTTGAACAGCAGATCGAATCAGGAGCAATCGACTCGCTAACTGAGGAAGTGCAGTCCTTTTTGAGAAAACACAACAAAGACTGACAGGATCTGCTGTCTTTCCGTTAGAAACAAGCAACTCTGTGACCATTCCATCCCCACGTCTATCCTCTCGTTATGCATTGAGGCTTCACGAGACCTCGGTTCGATCAGCCCTTAGAAAGAGCCCATTTGTGATCATCAGATAAATAGTGGAAAATGTATCTGTCTTTCGGAGGTGTTGACCGAAGCGCATTGAAGTGAGGGGGCGGTTCATGGGTTCAGGCGAGTTTAACATCCAGTTCCACGATGGTCTTTCCCTTGAAAAGGGCAAGTACCCAGGGCTGAAGCCAAGGACCGAGCACTCCGAAGGGATCCTTTGTGATTATGACGTCGCAGTCAAGATGCGTGACGGCATCACGATATATGTCGACGTCTTCCGGCCGGAGCAAACTGAGGAGTATCCCGTTCTTCTCGCGTGGGCGCCGTATGGCAAACATGGGAGAATAAAGTACAGATTCTTCCCTCATTGTGGCGTTTGTGACAGTGACCTTTCCCCATTGACCGCATTCGAAGCGGCAGATCCAAGATATTGGTGCGCCAACGGCTACGCAATCATCTACGCAGATCCCCGTGGGTCCTGGGGTTCAGAAGGAGATCTCACACTTTTGGGTCCCCAAGAGGCGCAGGACTGCTATGACCTCATTGAGTGGGCCGGAGTGCAGCCATGGTGCAACGGCAAGGTCGGCATGCATGGAGTCTCATATCTGGCATGGAGCCAGTGGAAGGTTGCCGCATTGAATCCGCCGCATCTGGCGGCAATCAATCCTTGGGAGGGCGTCACCGACTTCTACCGGGAACTGGCTTTTCATGGTGGCATTCCCGAGACAGCATTCATGGCTATGTGGCACCCTAGTGTAAGTTTTTCTAAATCACGCGTGGAAGACCTTGTCAAGATGGCAGACGAGCACCCGTTGTTCGACGAGTACTGGCAAAGCAAAAACGCTGATCTCTCCAAGGTGACCGTCCCATGCTTTGCCGTCGCAAGTTGGGCAGATCACGGCCTGCATACACGCGGGACTCTGGAGGGATTCAAAAAGATCTCATCGGAACAGAAATGGCTGATGATTCATGGACGAAAAAAATGGGAAAACTTCTACCAAAATGCTGAACGGCAGCGGCAATTCTTCGACATGTTCCTCAAGGGCAAGCCGACGGAGGTGCGATACTGGCCCAGAGTCCTGCTAGAGGTCCGAGAACGCTACTACTTGGGGAACTACCGCAAAGAGGCGGACTGGCCCTTAGCCGAAACGCGCTACGAACGCCTCTATCTCGACGGCGCCAGCGGCACAATGAACTGGCAGCCTTCTGTTGGCGAAGCCGAAGCGCGCTACGAAACCGACTCCAGTGCCTCGCCAGCTACCAGCGTGTGGTTCGACCACAGGTGGGAGCATCGGACAGAGCTAACCGGAAACATGATGCTGAAGCTATGGGTTGAGGCGCCTAACGCCGATGACATGGACCTTTTCGTCGCAATCCAGAAGATCGACCGATCTGGCGAGATCGTGCCCTTCCAGTTCCTCGGCAATCATGAAGACGGACCTGTAGCTCTGGGATGGCTCCGCGTGTCTCACCGTGAACTCGACACAGAACGATCCACTCCTGAACAGCCAATTCACACCCATCAACGAGAGATCAAGCTCAACGCGGGTGAGGTGGTACCGGTCGAAATCGAGATCTGGCCGTCCGGGACGCTCTTCGAAGAGAACGAAACTCTAAGAGTCGTGATTCAGGGAAAAGATATCTACACCTACCCAAAAGAGATGAACACAAACGGACACCTCAGAACTGTGAACCTCGGGGAGCATATCATTCACACCGGAGGTCGCTACGATTCGCACCTTCTGATACCCGTTATTCCAGATTCTGTTTTCACGTGAGAAGAGGGGGGACAAATCATGCTTGGGACCACAGTGGATGTACTAAAAAAATGGGCGGATCGCTGGTCGAACAGGCCCTTCATTATCACCGGACAAGAGACGCTCACCTATCAGGAGTACTATCAAAAGGTATGCCAATTGTCGAACTGGCTCCTCCAGCAGGGAGTTCGGCACGGAGACAATGTGGGAATGTTAATGCTCAATTGCCCCGAACTCTATGTTGGCTTGCTAGCAACGCATCGCGTCGGAGCGGTCGCGAACCTTTGGAACTTCAGGCTGAGTCAAAACGAAATCTCCTATCTGGCATCTCACGTAGATGCGAGAGCCGTAATCGTGAGCCCCGAACTGGCATCTGCCGTCTCGGGCTACGACTCGGGAGTCATCCTCTGTACGGGACCGATTGAACCCAGTGCCGGCAAGTTGCACAACTTCGCCGAGATCTCGTCGATGCCGACAGATGAGCCGGATGTGAGAGGTCCTGTAGAGACCGATCTATCCTCTGTAATCTACACTTCGGGAACCACTGGCCACCCCAAGGGGGCAGCCTACACCCACCAGACACAACTGCTTTCGGCTATACAGTATTGTTTGGAGATGGGTCTGAATCTCGGCAGCCGCGGCATATCAGCGGCTCCAGTGATTCACGGCGGAGCCACCAACTTCTTTATGGCCTACCTATTCATTGGCGGTGCGTTCATCGATTCAGGCAGGTACGATCCGGAGCGCATTCTGCAGCTGACATCCCGCCACCAAGCTACGGAGCTGATGGCGGTGCCGACTCAGATCTTCGAACTGTTGAGGGTTGCACAAGACCTAGGCATGTCAGCAGAGCTGTTCGAATCACTAAAGTTGATTCGAACAGCTGGATCTCCCTACCCAAAAGAGATGGTGGATCAGGTCCACAAAACCTTTGGATGCCATCTTCTCAATACATTTGGCATGACTGAAAACTGCTCCAATGTAACAATCATGCATTCCGGTTACGACCCAGAAAGTTCATGGACTACTATCGGCAAGCCCACATATTTCTGGGACGCCAAAGTGGCCGAACTGGATGACTCTGGAGACGAGGCCATGAAAGAGGTGCCCAAACCAGGCCGAGGACAGCTTCTGGTGGCAGGACCACAAAACATAAAGCACTACTACAAGTCCGATGCAGCCCCCCGCTATATGGATGGATGGCTCTATGCCCGAGATGTGGTCGACATAGATGCCGCGGGCTATATGCAGATCGTAGACCGTGTCGATTCTACGATTTTGAGCGGCGGAGAGAACGTCTATCCTCAAGAGGTCGAGATGTTCCTAAAGAAACATCCGGCCATCGACGACGTCGCAGTCACGGGTGTCGCCGACCAAAGATGGGGGGAGAGGGTGGTGGCATTGATAGTCTCGCACGACCCATCTCTTGATGGCCAACAGATTGAAAATTGGTGCCTGGAAAATAGCAGCGAATTGGCGCGATACAAGAGGCCGAGACAGGTCGTCTTTGTCGATGAGCTTCCCAAGAATGTCTTTGGGAAACTTGAGCGATACAAGCTGAAAGAGAAATTTCAGGCTGCCATTGGCGAACTTGGCGACGAACAGCGCCTGAGAGCACTTGAATGAAACAGAAGCCCGTCGTCGGGCCAAAATAATCTCGAAGGGAAATACCCGACAGGACACGATCCCCAGTGTCAGGTGCTCAATCCTTTGGTGAAGCCCAAAGCGGATCTCTCGGGGGATCGAAATAGGTCTCTCCATGGTCGCCGTTGACCGCCGCAAACGCCATCGAAACCCAGCTACCTACAGCTGCAAGAGGGCTTGGCAAAGCATCTTGTGTGAACCAGCCAACCTCGAGACACTCGAGTGGGTGAGCCTTGAGTTCACCACCTACCTGCTCACAGTAGAAAATCATCGAATACATGGGCACGGTGGTAAAGCCGCGCTGCATTCCGTCGACGACCGAGAGCAGCCTGATGGGCCTGACCACAATCCCGGTCTCTTCGAAAACCTCTTTGGCTACGATCTCCGCAGGACTGTACCCGACGTCAGCCCAGCCGGTTGGATACAGCCAAACGCCGGAATCTGACCTTTGAACCAAGAGGAGCTCTTTGTGCTGATTTCCCACGATTGCGCCAACTGCCGTTTTAGGTGTGACGTAGCCGGGGATTCCACGGCCGATCGACTCCCTCCAGAGTTCATAAACCTCATCCACGTATCGGTCGTCCACGTCGGAATGCCCATTCAGAAAGGCCTTGATCTCGGCAGCTACATGAAGTATCTCTTCGAATCGCTCCTTTTCGTAGAGGCTATCCGTGAAAGAAAGGCCCGTACTCGCAATGCCAGCCAGAGCCTCGCTCCATCGATTCAACGCTGATCTTGCAACATCCACATAATTGAAGCTAGCTAAAAATATCCGAAAATGTGACACCAAAGCCGACTCAATTCGCAAATTCGCTACTGCGGACACATTTCCGGCAAGATATATGCTCGATGGTGATGGCGGTCAACACGGAGTGCAAACACTACATAATGCAGACAGTCAGATCTGGTGACAAGATCGAAAAGTGCCGTTTAGGCGTAAACGAACCGTTTCCTTTTGCATGTCCCGAAAACTGCCTGTTCTTCGAACCCAGGGACGGAATATCTAAAGCTGGCTGGCATATTCCAAA
>JAJYVK010000028.1 GCA_021792075.1 Actinomycetes bacterium
GGGAGTCCTGTCAGCGCGTATCCAGGCGGGATCGTAAAGCGAGGTGTCGGAAGTTGGTTCTTTATCGTCGTGTTCCAATACGTTGTGACGATCTGTGCAGGGCTTTGAGTTTTTTGCGAGTTGGAGGAGATCGAATTGGCCGGAGCGCATGACGGGTAGAGGCCGTTGAGAGAGTTCCAGGTCTGCGTTGCCTCTGCTTCGAGTTGATAAGCCTCTGAATAACTGGTCGTCTGCGAGGTGGTTGTCATAACAAGGCAGGGCTCATTCGTATAGCTCGAACTGCCCGAGACAACTTGGGGTGTGTATACGGAGTAGATCGGAACGGTTTGCTGAATTGGCCAACCGTTGTAATAGGTATATGTGGTAGTGGAGGTGGTGATTATCCCTCCTGGAACCACCGAGTTCGATGATCCAGAGGAGTGGACCGTGATGGTTCCACCTGTGCCTGTAACGGAAGAGTCGGCAAATGCGGGAGTCGATGACCTGGCCGGCAGTATTAGAGACAGCAGAAGAGTTGAACTTGAAAGCAGCAGCTTTCTTCGAAAATTGACCGTCTTCATATTTCCCCGATAAGAGAGCCACGAATGGCGTCAGTCGTTTTGGGGGAAGTTCAGTTACTTTCTATTCCTTTCTGCCGCCTGTGTCAACTGTGATGTAGTTCATTCTTAAGCACCGACGGCGTGGTATCCACCGTCGACGTGGACGATCTCTCCGGTTGTAGCCGGGAACCAATCTGAAAGGAAGGCGACGATTGCTCGAGCTACTGGCTCTGAATCGGTGACGTTCCACCCAAGCGGTGCGCGCTCGTTCCATACCGCATCAAATTCGGCAAACCCGCTCACTGATTTTGCGGCTATCGTCCTTACGGGTCCCGCGGAAACCAAGTTGACCCTGATTCCGTCCTTGCCAGCATCTCTTGCGAGGTAGCGAGAAAGCGACTCAAGCGCAGCCTTTGCAACACCCATCCAGTTATATCCAGGCCAAGCAAGGGTGGCATCGAAATCAAGACCAACAACAGAGGAAGTGCCGGCAGCCTTGAGGAGCGGCAACAGCCCTTCTACTATGAACTTCAAGGAGTAGGCGGATATTTGAAGTGCAATGGAGACGTCATTCCAGGAGGCGTTGAAGATATCGCCCTCAATGCATGCTGACGGAGCGAAGCCGATTGCGTGCAACACGCCGTCGAGCTTTCCCCACTTTGACTCGATATGCTTTACTAGATCGCCAAGGTGCCCCTGATTTGAGACGTCGAGTTCCAGTACCTCCGGTGCAACTGGCAGTTTTCGCGAGGTTCGTCGGGTAATGGAGAGTCCCCGGCCCACCCCGGTCAATATGATCTCCGCACCTTCAATTTGGGCGAGTCTTGCGGCTCCGAAGGCAAGGGACTGGTCATTTAGAACCCCAGTAATTAGGATTTTTTTGTCACTAAGTATGCCCATAGTTCCTCCACGATCTTTTAGCCTTGATTGACGATAACCGCCACAAAAATGGATCTGTCACATAATAGACATGGAAGAGAGCCATCTTGGCAATCTTCCAGATTGGCGATCCAGGAAAGGGCTATTTTGCGGATTGGAATTGTCGGCGGCACCGGAGCAGCAGGTAGTTCATTGGGGCTTCGCCTCTCCTCTCTTGGGCACGAGATTTTACTTGGGTCAAGGACGCTTGAGAAGGCTTCGAGCGTGGCGGAAAGCCTCATGAAGCTGCCAGGGCAAACCGGCACCATAGAAGGAGTGGTCAACGCTGACGCGGCAAAGGGAGAGCTCGTATTCATCGCGACCCCGTGGGATGGCGCGCAGAGCACCGTTGGGGCACTGGCAAAAGAGCTTTCAGGCAAGACTGTTGTGTCCATGGTGAACGCACTGATGAAGGTCGGATCGGAGATGCAGCCCGTATTTCCTGCGAGAGGCTCAGTTGCGCAGTCGATCCAGGCAGCTTTACCGAGCTGTTTCGTCGTGTCGGCTCTTCACCACGTGCCGGCAAAAGAGCTAGGTGAGATAGGTATTTCTGTGGAGTCTGATATCTTGGTCTGCTCCGACCACGCGGACTCTAAGAAGCAGGTGATGGAGCTACTGGACTCAGTGCCTGGCCTTTTCTCTCTGGATTGCGGCTCCCTGGCAAATTCGGGCGCAATCGAAGCTATGACAGCGGTACTGATTAACCTCAATATTAGATACAAAACCAGGACAGCTTTGCGAATTACAGGTCTACGGAGAAATTAGGGTTGAGATGATGCGTTTATACGACACTGCTCGCCAACAGGTGGTCGATTTCTCTCCAGGTCGAGACGTTTCAATATACACCTGCGGTATAACGCCTTACGACGCCGCACATATGGGGCACGCGGCGGTTTATCTGACCTTCGACGTGCTCCAGCGAAGGTTGCGCGACATGGGGCATACGACCACGTGTGTCAGAAATATCACTGACGTGGATGATTCCATCCTGGCTAAGGCGAGGCAGCTCGGCGTCCACTATCTGGATCTTGCGGCATCGGAAATGACAAGGTTCGATCGCGACATGGCAATGCTGGGTCTTTTACGGCCCCATTCAGAGCCACGCGCCACTTCAGCTATACCTGAGATACTAAGTCTGATCAGCACCCTCTTGGAGTCTGGTCACGCATATCAAAGCGGCGGCTCGGTGTACTTCGAAGTTGCAACGTATGGTAAGTTTGGGCAAGTCTCGCATCTGGACCGCGAGACGATGCTTCGCTATGCTCGCGATCGAGGCGGAAATCCAGATGATCCCAACAAGAGGGATCCGTTGGATTTCGTTCTTTGGCAACCTTCAGAGCCGGACGAGCCCGCGTGGGACTCGATGTGGGGGCCAGGGCGCCCCGGCTGGCATATCGAATGCTCTGCACTTTCCATGCGCGAGCTAGGTGCGACTATTGACCTGCACGGTGGAGGGAGCGACCTGATTTTTCCTCACCACGAGTGCGAGGCGGCCCAGTCCGAGTCTGCTACAGGACAGCCCTTCGTGAAGCACTGGTTCCATGTTGCGATGGTGTACCTCGATGGTGAGAAGATGTCAAAGTCTCTAGGAAATCTAGTTTTCGTGGAGCATTTGCTTTCTGACCATGATGCCAGGGCCGTTCGCTTGTCGATCTTGAATAATCACTACCGCACTCCGTGGGAGTGGAACGATCAGATGATAGAGGTTGCCGACCAGAGAATCAAAAGGTGGCTGGAAGCTGGGCGGGGAAGCGCAGCTATTCGAGAGGTGCGGGCGGCGCTCGACGACGACCTGAACATTCCTGCTGCGATCGCAGCAATTGATGACGCTGTATCCCACAACCATGGGATTTCGGAAGCAGCCGCATTGCTGGGCGTAAATATCTAACCTTTAGAAGGCTTGTAGACATTAGAAAGGCGCTTTGAATGGAGATTTCGGTTGTGCTTGCGGACGGCACCGTGCGCACTGTACCTTCCGGTTGCACCGCCTCCGAGCTGGCTGCACTCATCGGCAGAAGACTCAGCCAGGATTCCGTCGCCGCGAAGATCAATGGAACGCTCCGCGATCTAAGCGCCGTTCTCTCCGATGGAGACCGAGTGGAGATCATCACCCGCAACAGCGACCAGGGGCGGGAGATCCTTCGACACTCGACCGCGCATGTCCTGGCTCAAGCGGTGGTCGATCTTTGGCCAGGTACCCACTTTGCCATTGGACCACCTATTTCTGACGGTTTCTACTACGATTTCGAGCTTCCTGGCGGCCGCCACTTCTCCGACGAAGACTTGGAGAGGATCGAGAGCCGCATGAGGGAGATCATCGCCGAGGATCAAACTTTCGTGCGCTCCGAGTACTCCATCTCTGATGGGTTGAAACTCTTTCAAGACCAGCCTTTCAAGCGCGAAATCATTGAAACCGTTGCCGGCCAGATGAACGAATCTCACGAGGAAGAGCTGAACGAGGAAGTAGATGACGGCGAGATCTCAGTGTATCGCAACTCCTCGGGATTCATAGATCTTTGCCGTGGTCCCCATGTCCCCAGCACTAAGTTACTTGGCTCCTTCAAGCTGATGAGAGTGGCTGGGGCGTATTGGCGCGGAGATGAAAACAGGCCGCAGCTTCAGCGTATCTATGGAACGGCTTGGGAGTCTGACAAGGCGCTGAAGGAGCACTTGTTACAACTCGAAGAGGCCGAGAAGAGGGACCACCGAAAGCTCGGTCTTGAACTCGATCTTTTCCACTTCCCGCCTGAAATCGGAGGCGGCCTGCCTGTATTCCATCCCAAGGGCGCACTTATTCGCCAGCTGATGGAGGACTTCTCCAAGACGGAGCATCGTAAAGCGGGATATCAACAGGTATGGACTCCTCATCTTGCCAAGTCGACATTGTTTGAGATATCAGGCCATCTTGGCTGGTACAAAGCGGGAATGTACCCTCCAATGGAGATGGAGGGGGCAACTTACTACCTAAAGCCAATGAACTGTCCGATGCATATCCTGATATATAAGTCGAGAGGACGTTCTTACAAAGAGCTTCCGCTCAGGCTCTTCGAGTTTGGAACCGTCTATCGCTTCGAAAGGTCAGGAGTTCTTCACGGGCTCGCCAGGGTACGAGGACTTACCCAGGATGACTCCCACATCTTCTGTGCGCCTGATCAGCTTCCTTCCGAGTTGACAAGATTGTTGAAATTCGTGATCGCAATGTTGAGGGCGTTTGGGCTATCTGACTTCGAAGCGGAACTCTCCACGAGACCTGAGAAGTCCGTCGGAGAGGACTATGAGTGGGAAGAGGCTACCGCAGCCTTGGATCATGCCCTCAAGGAGTCGGGCATCAACTATACGGTTGCTCATGGCGAGGGCGCATTCTATGCTCCAAAGATCGACGTGCATCTGAAGGACGCCATCGGGCGCAGGTGGCAGGTCTCTACCCTTCAGGTGGACCTGCAGGAGCCGCAGAGGTTCTCTATGGAGTTTGTCGACTCCGACAACACCAGGAAGCGGCCCTATATGATTCATCGGGCCCTGTTTGGATCCGTTGAACGATTCTTTGCAATCCTTTTGGAGCACTATGCCGGAGCGCTTCCGCTATGGCTGTCCCCCATCCAGGTCAGTGTTCTACCGGTACGGGACGATCACGATGATTATGCTTGTCAGGTGGTAAACGAGCTTGAGAAGCTCGGCGCAAGAGTCGAATTGCTCTCTGCAGATGAACCCCTTGGCAGTCGAATTAGAAAGGCCAAGCTGGACAAGGTTCCATTTGTAGTTGTGGTCGGCGACTCGGATGTGTCAGGGGGTACTGTCGGTGTCAATGCCAGAGGATCACAGAGTCCAGAAAGGGGCGTCCAATTGAGCGAATTCATCGCGCGGATCTTGCCTGATCTGGCTGGCAAACCGCTGGGTGAGAGCTTTGATAGATAATCTCTGGGCAGGATGGAGGATGAACTTTCTGCAAGAGGAAGGGGAGTCCGACCATCTGCGAGCACCTTCAAGCTGTATTCTCTGCGATCTGGGCAAGTCAGAAGGAGAAGAGTTCGACAGGGAGAACTATATCGTTCACAGGGGCCGCGAATGCTACGTTGTGCTCAACGCCTTTCCTTATGCGGCAGGTCATATGATGGTCGTTCCTTATGTGCATGAGGGAGATCTGACCAGTTTGGAAAGTACGGTTTTAACGGAATCTCTCGAACTTGCCAGGAATTCAATTCAGATTTTGAGGCAAGAATATGATCCTGAGGGATTTAACTTTGGCGCGAACCTGGGCCGGGCAGGCGGTGCTGCTTTTGGAGATCACGTGCACTTTCACATTGTGCCACGATGGTTGGGAGACACTAATTTCATGACCACCTTGGCCTACGCACGTGTCATACCGGAGGCTCTACCGGCAACGTATCAGCGGATACGGAGTCGCTTCGCTGTCTTAGAGTAGGGCGCTCTTTTAGGAACTCGGGATTTCCGGCGAATTTTAGGCTAGACTTGCAAAGGTTCCCGATTTGAGGAGTAATTCACCGTGTTCGACGGTCATTTGAGAGCCGGGGTGGACAAGAGAACTGGTCCCATTGGGGCGGCATTGGCAAAGACACCTCTTACGGCCGATTCTTTGACCATCCTAGGGATCGTCATATCAATCCTGGCTGGAGTGGTTGTCGGGACTGGAAGACTCTGGATCGGTTTTGTCTTGGTGGTTTCCGGTGCGATTCCCGACCTGCTTGATGGCCCTTTGGCAAAGATGAAAGGCACCGTTTCAAAGCGAGGAGCCTTTTTCGATTCATTTGCAGACAGAATCTCGGACCTTTTTTTATTCGGGGGCTTGGGTTGGTACTTCATTCATTCCGGTAGGGCTAGCTTAGCTTTGCTGCCGTTTGGGATATATGGCGCGGCTTCTTTGATCTCCTATCAGAGGGCGAAGGCCGAATCGCTCGGATTCAGTGCAAAAGGCGGGGTCATGGAGCGCGGCGAGAGGATCTTTGCTCTTGCTGCTGGACTTTTCTTTTCTTTTATTCTGGTTCCAATTCTTTGGATAACGCTGGTTCTGAGTGTCTTCACAGTCCTTCAGAGATTCATAAAGATATGGATTCAGGCTTCAGCGTCCGTTTCGAGTGTGCCTCGGCGGTACAGGAAGGATCACCAGACCTCTCTGAAGAGGCCATTCCAGCGCTCTGAGTTCTTTAGGTCGTCGTCGCGACGATCCTCCCATCCCCGTCGGCGCGCCAGCACGCCATCTGCCTCGTCTTCGTTTTCGCGCTGGCTTGAGCACCGTTCGGCCCGTAGCCTTGAAGATCCCAAGAACTGAGCAGGCTGGCGCGT
Source organism: Actinomycetes bacterium (assembly GCA_021792075.1). GTDB lineage: Bacteria > Actinomycetota > Acidimicrobiia > Acidimicrobiales > Acidimicrobiaceae > SCQM01. Next base: position 6,759 of record JAJYVK010000028.1, read on the forward strand.
CTTTGGCGGATCATCAAAGACGCGCCTCGATACCCTGTCTCAACTAAAAGGTGGTCCGGGAATGTTCAAGGAGCGAGCCGCTATCCTTGATCTCTAAACGAGTAGTCCGTCGGAAAGAAAGATATCGGCCTCTTGCGCTTGGGCTCATTGGTGAGACGACGTTTTGGTTGAGGTCTGCGTGTTGTCAAGGTTGAACATACAAAGAGTTTTTGATCGCAATAAGCGGGTGATCTTCGAGTTCGCCTCAATGTTCCTTGGGGTTCTTCCAACTTCGTTTGCGACTGCGCTTGCGTATATCGGTGGTATGGTTGCGTTTGTTCTCTCTCCCAACAAGCGCCTTCTTGTCCGGGACAACCTGGGCAGGGTTTCGGGCGGGGACAGAGGCAGGCTCAAAGGAGACATTCTTGCGCTTCGAGGGTATTTCTCGTATGCAAGATACTGGGTTGAAGCTCTTGCGCTCGGAGGACAGTCCCGCCGAGAACTTAACGCACGAATTGGATTCTACGGCTTCGAACATGTCTATGAGGCGTTAGGGCGGCGCAAAGGCCTGATCTTCACCACTCCGCACCTGGGAAACTGGGATTTCGGTGCGGCCTGGTTGGCTTCAGGAGGGTATCCAATTACCGCGGTGATGGAAGAATTGGAGCCCAAGGAACTTTTTGATTGGTTTGCCGCTCATAGGATCGCTTTTGGTGTTCATGTGATTCCGGCCTCAGCATCAGCGTTTGGCGAGCTGGCTAAAACCTTGGGGAGGAATCAGGTCGTCGCATTGGTGGCTGACAGAGACGTTGTCAACTCCGGGTTGAAGCTCCCTTTTTTCGGCGAGGTGACCTCTGTACCTCAGGGCGTCGCCCTTCTTTCACTTAGGACTGGAGCTCCGATTATTCCAGCCGGAGTCTATCTGTTGCCCGGCGGGTGCCATTATGTAGTTGCAACGAAGCCGATTACCTTTGTCAGGTCTGGGTCACTAAGGGAGGATGTTTCGAGACTTACGGAACTTGTAATCGAGCGGTACGAGAGTCTGATCAGGGCAGATCCAGCTCAGTGGCACCTTTTCCAGCCCAACTGGCCGTCTCAGATTAAAACTGGTGATTCGCCTTCTAAAGAGCAGTCGGGGAGCCGAGTGCCGCACGGAACGGATTGAGGCGTGAAAATTGCGGAGCTGTGTCCGTACAGCCTTTCAGTACCTGGTGGTGTTCAAGGACAGGTGATAGGTCTGGCTCGGGCTATGCGCAATTTAGGGCATGAGGTCGAGATTATAGCTCCGTCGGATGCGCCGCTCTCCATAGAATCTGTGCGAAGTATCGGTCCCTCAATCCGGGTTCCAGCCAATGGATCCCGTGCACCCGTTGCCATCTCGCCGCAGTCCCTCGCAAGGACGGCTGCAATAGTGCGGGATGGCGGGTACGACTTGATCCATATACATGAGCCATTTGCACCCGGTCCATCTCTAGTCTCGCTTTTCGCAGCCAAGGCCCCGGTGGTAGGCACGTTTCACCGGCATGGTGTAACCATCCCGTACAGGGGCCTTGGCCGCTTACTTTCGCGGTCGAAAGATAGGCTTAGTCTCCGCTTTGCCGTTTCCGTGGATGCTATGTTGACTGCGAGAAGGATTTTTGGAGGTCGGTACCATATTGTCGGCAACGGCGTAGATCTTCATGCGTTTGAAGTCGCCACTGCGTGGCCCAAGCAGAGTCCGACCATCATGTTCATTGGAAGACATGAACGCCGAAAAGGGCTTGAGGTTCTGATCGATGCTTTCATGGGAATCGAGGACTCTGATCTGACTTGCTGGGTTGTCGGCGAGGGGCCCCAGACGGCGCATTTGCGAGCTATCACACTTGGAGATCCGAGGATTGTTTGGCTCGGGCAAGTCTCCGAAGCAGAGGCAGTGGCGAGAATGAAGGCGGCAGACGTTCTCTGTGCCCCCTCACTGTACGGGGAGTCCTTTGGTCTGGTGCTCTTGGAGGGGATGGCTGCCGGTTCTCTGATCGTGGCCACAGACATTGCGGGCTACCGTGGAGTGGCTCGGGATAACATAGAGGCCATCCTTGTGGCGCCAAAAGATGTTTTGGCACTGAGAATCGCGTTGCTGCGAGCCCTTGAGAACGGCGAACTTGGTGAGAATCTTCGTAGCAACGGACGTGCCCGAGCGCTTGAGTTTTCTATTGAGAACTTGGCAAAGACATATTTGGACAGCTTTGCTACGCTGATCACTTGAATTTCCCATAGAATCGATGTCCATGCCTAGATCGTCTACTCACAGCCAGATCTGGGGAGATGTAGAGCAGTTTGATACCCGAAAGGCTCTAGTCGAGGTTGTCTTCCTCTATCTATCCTTCATTGTGATTTCGGGAGCGATCGCTGCAACTATAATCTCCCGCGCATTGCTTGTTCTCAAAGTGTCGGATGAGTTCCATTGGGGAGTGATTGTTGGATTTGGGATTCCAGCTATTGTCGCACTGACGGTTGGTTTTCGAGCGGCCGCCAATGGTGTGAAGGGTCTTGATCTGCAAAGAATGGACTTGGAAAGGGCTCCGAGTCTGATGAATCTTACTGAAGGCCTCTGTCTCACCATGGGTGTCGACATGCCCCGGGTTCTCGAGTTGAAGGAGCCGCAGATAAATATTGCGGCCTTCTCGGTTGGGAACACGAGGTCGGTCCTAGTTGTGACTTCAGGGGCGATGCAAGCGTTTTCTAGACTTGAGTTTGAAGCCATGATCGCCAGAGAGCTGGTTAGAGCCAGGTCGGGTCAGATATTCTTGGAAGCTCGCCTCAGGGCGCTGCAGAGGTTGTTATCGCCACTTTCCCCAATTATTGTCCCGCGAAGACAGACTCCATCTCTTACGGCTAAATTGATTGCCGGTGATCTGGGGGGCCTCTACTTTACCAGATACCCGCCCGCGTTCATCTCTGCTTTGAAGAAAATGGAGCAGGATCCCAACATGCGGACAACCAATTCGAGTCTTAGGAGACGGGTGTTGGCACCATATTGGGTTCATCCAGAGCTCGTGGACGCTGACATGAGTGCTCGGCTCAAAGAACTCGCGTCTTATTGAATCTCAGTAGAGAAGGACACGCTAGGAGTTTTTAAAGAATGGGAAATCGACGGTATCTAGCATTGGCAATCATGGGTGTCCTAGGAGCCTCATGTGGCTCAGGCTCAGCTAGTGCACCTACCACCACAGTACCCAGCCCCGCCAGCCTACCCTCAACGACCACGACGACGATCGCTAAGGACGTCTCTCCCTTGACCGGACTGCCTTTCGGCAATCCAGCTTATGCCAGCAGGCCAGTGATTATGGCCAAGATCGATAACGCGCCTCAGGCATGGCCGCAGTCTGGCCTGACACACGCCGACGTAATCTACGAAGAGATGGTCGAAGGCGGCTATACCAGATACATGGCGGTCTTTCAGTCCCAGGACGCTTCCGTCCTAGGTCCCATCAGATCGGTTAGAGCTTCCGATGCAGACATTGCCTCGCCATTGGCGGGGTTTTTTGCCTACTCGGGGGGAATCCCGGCATTTGTCACAGACATTCGCAACTCCGGAATCACAGACGTTGGGGCATACGTCCTTGGAGGTGCCTATTATCGTCTGTCCAGCCGTCCAGCGCCTCACAACCTTTACACCTCGACTACAACTCTCTACGCAGATGCGAAACAAGCTGGTTT
>JAJYVK010000029.1 GCA_021792075.1 Actinomycetes bacterium
TCGTGAACAGAATTCAGATGTGCTGGAGATCTCCGATGCTGCCAAGGCGTCCGACGGTGTCTCCAGCCATTTTCTAACGCAGTCCTTCGCGATCTTCGGCCGTAGGAGGCAATTCAGACTTTCACGCGCTCACTTCTATCTCAATTGGAAAAGGTCCATTTCACGGCTGGCATGGTTCATGGGAACCGTCGATGTTCCGAGCATTCAAAGCTTTCTCTGGCGGGGCAATCAAAGGGAGCTCAAAATGATTCTAAAAAGACTTCTGGTCGGATCCTTAGCCCTTGCTCCAGTGGCTGTATATGTGACGATGTCACAGATAGCAAGGCGTTTTACCGCCAACTCGCAGTGTGCCACCTCAGGCCCAGGCCGAGCCGATTGTAGACCTTAAATCCCGCTGGTGCTTTTTCCACTTTCCTCCGCGCTCGGCTCTAGAGGTCACTTTGGGGAAGGTGGATCTCGGAGCACTGGGTTTTCACACGAGTTTTGACCTTTTCAGATCTTGGCCGCCTTTTAATTTCATGCCGACCGGAGGACCTGTGTTTGCGACCGTCGTCAGAGTCTCGGAGATGTGTTGTTGATCATGCACCTGTTTCACCGGCCCTTTCCCAGTAACTGCCTTTCCTGATGGTTTACTTGGGAATGAGTTAGAAAGAAAGTGCTTGGACTCCCTCTACGGATTGCGCGGGATCGCTTGGAGATTAATGTCGAAGTTATCGTGCTCGCAAATGCCGATGCCCGCGGCTAGGGATTCACACGGGCACCGGCACTAGGATGGGGGCGCTGGTAGGCGGAGCAGCGGCTACGTCGATCTGGTCCAACGCCGATCTGATCCTGAAGAACTCCAAGATAGCTCTCGTTACTGGCATTCGCCGGCATTTCCCATATTGTGGTCTGCCTACGATCTTGGAGAACCAGCAAATCTATCTGGGCGCAGATTGTTTGGCCTCTGACTGCGGCGATTGTTTCGGCAATGGTCTTTTGCCTTGTCGATTGGCCATGTACTCTGCTCGGCAGGCTGTCCTCAGGAAAGACAATCAAACACATTGGCCACCGGTCGTACGCATTGTATCTACGGCACTATGTCTGGCTGACTTGGTTCATAGATCTGCGGCTGCTTGGAGTTGTAGCAGGATCTCGGGTGTCTCTTGTCAGTGTGGAACTCTCCTGGCGGTTCGTCTAATAGCTAGTTGCAAGGTAGAGTCTGTCGAAAGCGCCAAAGGAAGGTCAATGCGACAAGAGCGCGCAGGTCGAGGTGATGGGCTGAGGAGTCGCCTTTGCTCATGGCCCAATGCCCCCGGCTGATGATCGCTTGAGAAGCTGAATTTTCTTCTGCGGCCACGGAAAAAAGACCATGTTCCTTCGCGCTACGGATTGCAGTAAATTTCCGTTAGGCTGGGGTTCAGGTTACTTGTAGCGGAGGCAGATAGTGGATATTCGCATTGGCATCTCGGATTCGCCGCGAGAAATGGATCTTGAACTACCAGACGGTACGACACAAGAAGAGTTCATCGCATCCTTGGAGGCTTCTATCTCCTCTGGTTCACCGATAATCTGGATTGCGGATAAGAAGGGTCACAAATTGGGAGTATTCGCGTCGAAGCTCTCGTATGTAGAGGTGGGCGCGACAAAGGAAGAGCGTCGCGTAGGTTTCGGAGCACCGTAGGAGACTCTTGTGCCCCGCACTGGATCGAAATCTCTTGGCTTGCTCGACCGATCTCTGGTGTTCATCACCGGCAAAGGAGGGGTTGGAAAGTCATCGGTTACCGCAGCTCTTGGACTGCTTGCGGCCAAGGCGGGGAAACGCACTCTGATTTGTGAGGTTGAGGCCAAGGGAGATGTAGCACGTCTTTTGGACTGTGAACCTGGCGGGTTTCAGCCGATGAAGGCCAGAGAGAATCTCTTTCTGATGTCGATGAACACCGAGGAGGCTCTAAGGGAGTATCTTCGCATCTATCTTCGGCTGCCTGTTGTTGCCAAACTTGGACCTCTTGCTAAGACCTTCGACTTCGTCGCCAATGCAGCGCCCGGAGTTGAGGAGATCTTGGTGGTCGGAAAGCTTTGTTACGAGGTGAAAGAGGCAAAGTACGATCTCATACTTGTCGATGCAACATCCACCGGCCATATCGTATCCCAGCTGGCATCACCAAAGGGAATATCAGAGCTTGTCCGGTTGGGAATGGTCAAGGACCAGGTTGCGTGGATGGAAGACATCCTCTACGACTCGTCTCAGACCTCCGTGATCGTGGCGGCCACCCCAGCGGAGACACCCATAAACGAGGCGCTGGAACTGGCTGAGAGAATTGACCATGAGACTGAGGTGCATCTTGGAGCGCTCATTGTAAACAAGGTGATGCCGGAGCTCTTTTCTCGCTCAGAGGAAGAGTTCTTCGCCCTGCTTCAGGATCCTAGGTCAACGAAGGTATTGAACAAGATTGTCTCCGCCGACGTCGGCCCACTTCTCAGAGGCTCCAATGCAGCGCTGGAAATGCGGCGCTGCGCTGCCCCTTATGTAGAGCGGCTCATGGCAAGCGCTGGCGATACTCCCGTAGCGCTTTTGCCACTCATGTTTGGAGTTGGCTCGGGAATGAAGCTTGTCAGAGCGCTCGGCGAGGCCCTCGCAGCAGAGTGGGATGAACTCCTATGGCAGGCGTAGAGACCCTGATCGATCATTCGAGAATAATTATCGTTGCGGGGCCCGGTGGCGTCGGCAAGACAACTGTCGCGGCTGCCCTGGGGCTTTCCGCCGCCGATCTCACAGGCAAGAAGGTGCTGGTGATCACGGTCGACCCCGCTAAGCGTCTTGCTGATTCCCTTGGTCTAGTAGGCCTCACCTCTAAGGGATCTCAAGTCTCGCCCGGGGACCTGGATAAGGCGATGGGGCACAAGGTCGAGGGCAGGCTGTTCGTAGCGATGCTCGATGCTAAGAGTTCCTGGGACGAGCTTGTCAACCGTCATGCCCCGGATGCAGTAACGAGGCGTAAGATCCTTTCAAATCCGATCTACAGGAACATTTCGTCCCGCTTTGTCCAGAGTCACGACTACATCGCAATGGAGACGCTTTACGAACTCTACAGATCGGGTGAGTACGACCTAATCGTCGTCGACACCCCGCCTTCCCGCCATGCGATCGACTTTCTCGACGCTCCGAGCAAGATGGCAGACTTTTTTTCATCGAAGCTGCTCAGGTGGTTGACGATGCCGGCGAGGAACAGACTGTTGATGGGGATGTTCAAGCCTTTCTACCAAGTTGCGGACAAGATCCTCGGTGCCCAGTTCCTATCTGACGTCGCTGAGTTCTTTCTATTGTTCGAATCGATGTACTCAGGATTCGTTGATCGAGCCAAATCTGTTGCCGGCATCTTGGAGAACTCGGAGACCTCGTTTGTGGTCGTTGCTTCGCCGGAGCCGGTTCCCATGACTGAGGCAGAGTTTTTCATCTCTGCGTTGGATGCCAGGCACCTTCGACTTGGCCAGATGGTTGTCAACAGGACATTGCCGGGGTATTTTCGTGATCCGGCTGCAATTCTTCTGGCCAACAAGGTCCAGGACGATTATGAGAAGGTCGCCAAGGAGTTGCTTCAAAAGGGCGCCTCTCTAGATTTGATCAAAAAGAGCGAGTTCTCGCCGGCTCGGCTCGAGGCCTTGGCCGAACGGGTCCTACTAGAGGTTGCGGACAGCTTTCTCAACTTCTCCGGAGTTGCCGTCGAACAGGCCGACGAGATTTCCAAGCTTGCCATCGACGAAGAGCTGATAACGCTTGTGCCGCACTTGAATTTCGATGTATCGGACCTGAATTCCCTGGGGAAAGTTGCAGCCTATCTTGCAACTGGAACCGAAGCCCCTACGATGTAATAGTGCTTGATTACCACCTTCACCTATGGCCGCATGGCCAGCGAGACAAAACACCGACCTTGGCCCAGCTTCGCGAGTATTGCGAATTGGCGGAGAAGAACGGAGTGAGAGAGATTGCCATAACCGAGCATCTTTTTCGCTTTGCCCAGGTTGATCGGTTCATGGGCGGTTTCTTCAACCAGTATCCAGAGTCGCCAGTGCGAGCGATAATGGAGAAGTACTGGGCCGATCACGCACAGGCAGACCTCGACGTTTACATGGAAGTCGCGCTCGAGGCAAAGGCGGCGGGCTTGCCGATCGTTGTCGGGATGGAGGTCGATTATTACCAAGGCAGGATGCACGAGGTTTCAGAATTCTTGGCCGGGTACCCTTTCGATGTCCTTCTGGGCTCCGTCCACTGGCTTGGGGCTTGGCCTTTCGACCACGTCTCTGACCCTGTGATAATGGCCGAATGGGATAACTTTGGTGTTGAAAACGCTTGGAGCAGTTATACGGATACTCTTGAGGAGCTGGCAGATTCTCGTGCGGTGGACGTTCTGGCGCATCCGGACCTGATCAAGGTTGCGGGTCACTTCCCAAAGGCTCCAGAGGAGTTCTACGATCGAATAGCTGAGGCTGCGAGAGACTGCGGCATTGCGGCAGAGGTCTCCTCAGCAGGCTGGCGAAAGCCTGTAGGCGAGGCGTATCCAGCGCCCTACCTACTGAGAAAGTTCTTCGAGTACGGGGTTCCGATCACTACGGCCTCCGATGCTCACTGTCTTGCAGATGTCGCCTTCAAGGCTGACGAGATCAAGTCATACGTCCGCTCCGCAGGGTATACTTCGCTTCGCGGCTTCAGAGATAGAAAGTCTTATGACTCTGAGGTGTAGGCCTCGGGGGCGTCAAGAGCGAAGACATTGATTAAGGCAGGGTAGGGGAATGTCGACTTTTAGCTTGCTTGCAAAAAGGGCAGACCTCGACGATGCTGATATCGATCATTTGCAGCGCCTTACAAGTTCGTGGGGCATGCTGGCCGACTTATGCTTCTCAGATCTAGTTCTCTATGCGCCAATGCGTCAGAGGTCCCCTGTTGATACCGGCGCTGCCCCCACAGGCCCAGAGTTCATTATCCTAGCCCAGGTGAGGCCGGCGACTGCCCAGACGTCAATTCCCGATGATCTAGTCGGGACAAATGGCAATCCAGATGAAGTCTCGTTTGTTGCCCAAGGCTTTCTGTCTGAGATGCTTGTGTTCAGGGAGTCGATCAGCCCTGACGGAGGCGAGTGGATTGTATCTCAATGTATTCCGGTGCGGCGCTCGGGAAAGGTGATTGCAATCATCGATAGGCGCCACATAACCAGTGCAAGGCTCGTCCATGGCGAGCTCGAACGTACCTACTTACGTTTGTTCGAGCAGTTCGCCAAGATGATTTCAGATGGCGAATTTCCTTTCGAGGGCGCAGATCTGGAGGAGGCTCCCAGGGTCGGAGATGGGGTATTGGTGCTCGATGGCGAGAAGCGCGTCGTGTTCATGTCGCCGAACGCTGCCAGTGCCATGCACCGTTTGGGCCTTCATCTCATCAAAAAGGGCGATCTATTCGGGGGCAGCGGGCTTCAGTTCTCTGCACCTGACCGAGCATACGCCACGCGCAAGCCAGTGATCGAAGAGATTGAACAGCGCGCCGACGTCACCATGATGATGCATGCGATTCCTTTGTTGGACCACGAAGAGGTCACCGGTGTTCTGGTGCTGATGAGGGATGTCTCTGAACTAAGGCGTCGCGATCGAATGCTGCTGAGCAAGGACGCCACTATACGAGAGGTGCATCACAGGGTCAAGAACAACCTTCAGACGATCTCCTCGCTCCTAAGGCTTCAGGCCCGTCGTGTGGGCCCATCTCAGGGCCAGGATGCGTTGAAAGAGGCTGAGAGAAGGATCCGCTCCATCGCGGTTGTTCATGAGATTCTCTCAAGGGAGATCGGCGACCAGGTCTCATTTCCTGAGATCGTCTCTGCAATTGTCAGACTTGCCGAAGAGTCCATCATGCCAAGCTTTCCATTGAAAATAGAGGTAAGGGGATCTGCCAGCGATCTCGACGCGCGCGTGGCGACCCCGTTGGCGCTTGTGTTGGCGGAGCTCGTACAGAATTCGATCGATCATGCATTTGGTTACCCTTTTGCAGCAGAAAATGGGGGCACAGCCCTTGTTGAGGTGTTCCTGGATCAACGCAACGACGTTCTCGGGATGACCGTGGCTGACAACGGGGTTGGCTTTCCTGATCAATTTGATGCGGAGAAGACCATGAGCCTTGGTCTTCTAATCGTAAGCGACATCGTTGTTTCGCAGTTGGGAGGCACTATTGAAATCAGTAATGACAACGGTGCCAAGATTAACCTTAAGATACCGCTCAACTAGCCCCTTCGCCTCGCAAGCAGACGGATCCTGGACTGTTTCACCATTTGCTCCTGCAATAAGGGAGCATTGCCCGCCTTGGTACCGCAGGCAGTCTTATCTGAAATGCACCTAGAATTATCTATTCCCTCAGATCCGAAGGGCCGACTTTACTCATACGACCCAACTTGGTCCGCTGGGGAGATTCAGCTAAGCTAGTTGCAACGTTTTACTCGTATCTTTCACTATTGCGTATTGTAGATCTGTAAGGAAACAGTCAATGAATATAGCCGTGTGTGTAAAGCAGATCCCCGATCAGTCCGTTCCTGGGAAGCTGGATCCTGTCACTCATAATCTTGTGAGAGATGGAAAGCTTATTCTTGATGACTCTGACAGTTATGGGGTTGAGATGGCCTTGCAACTTGTTGACCGTGCGGGCGGAGGAGAAGTCACGCTAATTTCCATGGCTCCGAACGGCGAAGTCTCAGGTCTTCGTACCGCACTGGCCATGGGGGCCGCCAAGGCCGTTCTTGTCTCTGATCCATCTCTCGCTGGCTCTGACGCCTTGACCACCGCCAAGGTTCTCGCCGCTGCAATCAGCCGCAATCCTTTCGATCTGGTCATGGCGGCAACCGAGTCCACCGATGGCTACACAGGGACCGTGCCGGTTCAGGTTGCCGAGATCCTTGACATCCCATCTGTCAGTTTTGCCAAGAAGGTGGATGTCGAAAACGGTGTTCTGAAGGTGCAGCGTCAGACCGAGTCAGGATATGACGAAGTAGAGTGTCCTTTGCCAGCCCTTGTGAGTGTTACTGCTGGAGTAGTGGAGCCACGTTATCCTTCGTTCAAAGGGATTATGGCGGCTAAAAGCAAGCCAGTGGAGATCTTGGATGTCGCCGGCCTTGGGATCGGTCCTTTGACCGTCGGGCAGGAAATCGTTTCTGTGCGCCAGGCTGAGGAGAGAGCTTCAGGAACTGTGGTTGTCGACGAGGGAGATGGCTTCCAGAAGATTGTGGAGTTCCTCGAGTCCATAAAGGTCATATAGCCGTTCCAATATCCATCGGATTTCAGAGAAAGTCTCAATTAAATGTCATTGTCAAAAATCTGGGTATTTGCAGAGCCGTCTGAGTCGGGTATCTCAACAACTTCTCTGGAGCTGGTAAGCGCAGCTTCGGGCTTCGCCTCCACGGTGGAGGTGTTCTGCTACGGGGTTGGCTCCGAGGCCGGACAGGTGCTGGGTGAGCATGGTGCGGCAAAGGCGGTAGTCGTTAAAGGGTTGGATGGCGTACTAGCTGGCACAGGGGTTGCCTCGGTCATGGCTCAGCGCATCCCTGCGGAATCCCCTGACGCTATCTTCTTCGGTTCCACGCCTGAGGGCCGCGACGCTGCGGCGAGGTTATCGGCAAAGATGGACCTGCCGGTTTTGACCAACGTCGTCAACCTTCAACTCGACGGCGACCGACTGATGAGCGAGAATGCCGTCTTCGGTGGTTCAGAGATTGTTTCCGCAAGGTTCACGGCGTCTGGTCCGGGGATTTTCGTGATTCGTGCGAAGTCATTTGCCGCCGAATCCAAAGGCGGTTCGGCAGCTTCCGTGGAAGAGGTCAGCCTGGGTGAGATCGGATCGGCCGGCAAGGCAAGAATAGTGCAGAGCCACGTCGAAGCGCGCACCGGCCCCAAGCTTGATGAAGCGCCGGTAGTGGTCTCTGGAGGTCGCGGGTTGGGCCAGCCGGATAGTTACAAGATGATAGAGGAGCTAGCGAAGCTGCTCAACGGAGCTCCAGGAGCATCCAGGGCCATAGTTGATGCGGGATGGGTTCCCTATGCGTACCAGGTGGGTCAAACAGGCAAGACTGTGAAGCCGACGGTCTACATAGCCTGTGGCATCTCTGGTGCAACCCAGCACATGGTCGGGATGAAAGGTGCCAAGAACATCATCGCCATCAACAAGGATGCCGATGCTCCGATCTTCACCATCGCTGACCTTGGGATCGTTGGCGATGTCCAGAAAGTTCTCCCCAAGCTGATCGAAGCCATCAAGTCAAAGGGGTGAACAGAGACCGCCGCCATCGATCGTGCCTTGGCGGCGGTTCAAATTAGCGGCCATGGATAACACCTCATGTCGGGGTTTGGCACAGGGAACCGTCTCGCTTTCAGCACTTGCGATACTCGCTGCCTGAAGGCGCTTACCTCCTCTTGATCGAGGAATTTGGCGAGAGTCTCACTGCAGCTGTCCCTCGTCTCTTCAAGCTCCTCCAGGAGCTCGTCGGGTATCGGCTCGCCAGCAAATTCCCAGATCACGGTTCGCAATTTGGGTTCGCAGTGGAAGCAAAGCCCCTGGTCGATCCCCCAGATGTGATCATCGTTGTCAATAAGGAGATGTCCGGACTTCCTATCAGTATTGTTCGCGATGATGTCGAAGACGGCGAATTTCTTGAACTGCGGATGAAGCTCTGGCCGTTCTAAGAGCGTGAAATAGTGCTGTTCAAAGTCGGCTTCGACAAAGAGCTGAAGGCTTCCTTCGCTGAATGGTCCATCCGACCTGAAGACGGTGAGTGGTATGAGATCCCAGCCAAGTGTTTTGGAAAGCTGGAATGCTGCGACCTCACGCATGAAAAGACCGCCGGGAAAGTCCCATAGGCTCCGCTCTCCTCGTCTTGGCTTGTAGATCGCCTGCACCTTCGTGGAGTTCATTGCGACTTCCACCAGGAATGTGGCGTTCGAGCTGTATGGCATGCGGCCAATTACAGTCAGCTCACCAAGATTGAGAAGGTCTAAAGTGTCGGGGCTGTGTGACCGTTTGTCCTGGGACATACGTGACCATTTGGATCTAGTGGATAACCACACAGTGGGCATGGTGGGCGGCCGGCTTCAATCAAGCGGGTTCCTTGGATTGCAATGACGGCAGACTGCTCCTTGGAGAGGCCAACCCGTAACGAGGATTGCTCCGCATCGTCTGTCGCAAGCTCCTCAAGGTGCAAATGTATCTGATCGGTGCTCTCATCGTAGGCGATGCCAATCGCTCCAACCACCCACGCAATTTCATAGGGAACCAGTATTGGGCTCGGCTCGTCCAGGTGGCCCGGCCTCGGTATCTCCTTGATGAGTTCACCTAAGTGGCGTACCAGAGCGGCGACTTGGGCTTTCTCAACCTTGACCGTCACGAGGTCATCGAGGTATCTCATTTGGATCAAAAAGACCCTCTTACCGGGCTCTCCGATTGCTCCAATTGCGACGTAGTCTGCTGAAGGAAAATCTCTTGAACTTGACAATTACGGTACCTTAATGGAAAATTCGCTCTGCCAATTGCTACCTAGCACCAACGTCTGTGATGATGAGTAGGCGATGGCGGAGACTGAGCAAGTGGCAATTACCAGCCTTTGGAACATGTCCAGGTGCATTCCAAGCGCTGTACACAAGAGCGTCTTGATCGGGTCAGCGTGGGAGTAGGCGACTACGGTCTGTCCCCGGTGTTCGAGCTGGATGAACTCGACAAATCTTGACATCCTGCCGGCCATCTCCACAAAAGACTCCCCGTTCGGAAATCTGAAGCTGGAAGGCGATCGTTGCACCTGGCCCCATTCTGGCAGTTTATACAGCTCAGCCAGCTCCCGTCCGGTCCAGTCGCCGAAGTCGCACTCGAACAGATGCTCCGAGGTCTCTATCTTGATTCCTAACCGTTTGCCAAGTGGAGATGCTGTCTGCTGAGCTCTTTCCAGAGGGCTGGCATAGATCGCGGCAATTTTCTCGATTTTGGCGAGGCGGTCCGCAACGTCTTCAGCCTGCCGAACCCCTTCTTCTGAAAGGGTAAGCCCGGGCGAGCGGCCTGGAAGGACTTTGCCTGTCGTGGTGGTGTTACCGTGCCTTACCAGGACTAGCAGCGTGGGTTTTTCTTCCTGCTTACCTGTTTGACTGTTGTTGTTAGGGGTTTGGTCTTGGTTAGCCATGTCTTAAAAAAGTTAGTCCGACTTTTGGGAGATCCTTTCAAAGCGGCGAAGAGATTCGCTTCTAGGAGGCCGCTAAGCAATCCTTCTTCTGAGATCGACAAAGGCAGTTATGGTTTCAATTGGTTGATCTTGTGAAATATTTGCGTCAACAAGGCGGCTGAAGACTTCGATGACGGTGCTTTTGCCGACCGTTTCGGTAACTTT
>JAJYVK010000030.1:0-9345 GCA_021792075.1 Actinomycetes bacterium
AAGGTAGGCGTATTGATTCATACCTGCCAAAATGAGCTGTTCCCGTGTCGCAGAGTAGACCATTACGACACCAAGAAATGCAATGGAAACTGTTACAAAGAAAAGAGTAAAGTCAAAATGAAGGAGCGTCTTGGTCCAACTTCTCGACCTGTCTGCCGGCATCAACACTCCTCTGCAACTAAAATTAAACTTCTACACATAACGAATTTTCGAATCTATAAATTGACATAACAATTATTAAAGTTACAGGAATGCCGATCGACGAGGATGGCAGCAGCTGCACATGCAAAACCTAGATTTTAGCGGTACATTAAACCTAGCCTTATTACCTCACGTGTTAGGACAGGAGCAACTTAGATGAGCCTATTCAAGAGAATGTCGCAGGTCTTTCAACAAAAGGCGAATGCTGCGCTCGACAAGGCTGAGGATCCTACTCAAGCACTTGACCTGTCCTATCAGAAGATGCTTGAAAATCTGCAGCAGGTGAGAAGGTCCATTGCCGACGTCCTCACCTCCCAGAAAAGGCTCGAGGCGCAACAAGCAACGCTCTCAGCCCAGTACGACAAACTCCAGGGTCAGGCTCGCCAGGCGCTCCAGCAAGGCCAAGAGGACCTTGCGCGAACGGCTCTAACCCGCTCCACCACCGTAAAGAGCCAGATCGATCAACTGACGCCGCAGATTGAGCAGCTCAAGACGCAGGAGCAGTCACTCGAGGACACAGGTCAGAAACTCCAGGCAAAACTCGAACTATTCAGGTCTCAAAAAGATACTATGAAAGCCCAGTACACTGCCGCGAAAGCATCCACCAGTGCTATGGAAGGCCTCACCGGTCTCTCGGAAAACATGACTGACGTTTCCATGATGATCGACCGAGCCCAGGATAAGATCACAGGGCTTCAAGCTCGGGCCGCCGCAGTGGGCGAACTGGCTGACTCGGGGGTGTTGGACAACTTGGCGATCGGCTCAGCCGCTCAAGACGATATCGAAGCCCAGCTAAAGGCCGGATCCCATGACTCCGACGTGGACTACCAGCTCGAAGCGATGAAATCGCAGCTAGGAATTGGTGTCGGCGCTTCAAGCCCGTCGGAGGCAAAAGGCGTCTCAGCTGGCGGATCAATGATCATAAGAATCACCGGTGATTCTGTTTACGAGGTTCCTACAACAGTCAAGCCAGCGCTGGACAACCTGGACGAAGCCCTTGACAGTGCGATAACCCGGGAAGACCAGGAAGCGTTTTCCTCATCGACAGATGAACTCATTAAGCTCATTCACGCCATGGGGAAAAAATTACCCGACACCGACCTGAGACCGTCGGACCTGATTGTTCCATCGCAGGACATGACGATTGAACAGGCAAAGAAGATGCTCGACGAGGGGCCCCAGGGCAAGTAACGAAAATATAGCTTGTCCAATCCCTGTGACAAGAGTTGCCACCTTTAGCGATCGAACGAGCGTGCCGCGTGGAACATTGCATCCAGGGGAGGCTCCTGCCCGGTCCAAATCCAGAAGGCCCGAGCGGCCTGATGAACCAGCATTCCAATTCCATTGGCCACCCTGGCTCCAGACGCAAGTGCATCCTTCATCAATGGGGTCATAAGGGGATGGTAGATGATGTCATAGACAAAGTGCCTGGGACCCAGCAGTTCCGAAGGGATGGGGGTGTGGCCCTCGCCCACGGTTCCGGACATTCCCACACTCGTAGCATTTACCAGGATTTCGATCTCGCGAACCTCATCTATTGTTCCCCCTCTCGAAACCGGGCTACCGAGTCCAACGACCCTGGCAACAGCGTCCTCTCGCCTTCCCACAACGACGACCTCCCTAACGGCGGCGTCGGCAAGGGCAAGGACTATGGCCCTCGCAGCCCCGCCGGTCCCGATTACCATTACAGACTTATCGACCACACTCTCACCGAGTTCTGCCTCCAGTGAAGCTACAAGAGCTGGGCCATCGGTGGAATCTCCTACAAGATTGTCGTCTTCCCAAAAGACACAGTTAACCGAATTCAAAATTGCAGCGCGGTCGGTCACTCTGTCAAGCTGTCCGATGATGCTCTCCTTGTGGGGCATGGTTACAGAGACTCCGGCAAGACCCAGGGAACGAATACCAAGAACAGCATCCCCAATACCTTGCCGAGTGACCCTAAGAGCTACGTATACCGCATCCAGCTCCATCGTCGAAAATGCAGCATTCAATAGCACCGGGGAAAGGGAGTGATCGATTGGATTACCCACAACCGCAAAGACCTTGGTGCTCCCAGTAGGCCAGGGAATAACGGCCATGGATCCGTCGTTCGCTTTGAATCCTTGTTTCGGCGTAACCAGCCTTGTCTGGCTACGTGCTTTGGAATCCATGAATCGCCCCTTTGAGAATTCTTGGAATATGATGGCTGCCCCTTCAGTCTAGATACCCGACATAGAAAACACAGAAAGAACTCCTTATGTGGTACCGCGAAGAAATGGCCGTTAGAGAACATCCTTCCAAAAAAAGCCCGCTATGTAGGCAGCGCCGTCAACTCAACCTAACCCTCTACTTTTTGCCAACTGTTCATTGGCCAGCTGCCCGGCATAGGTTGAAGAAAAAGCCTCCTGACCGTCTCTTTGGACCACCACATAGTAAAGCCAGTTCCCGCTAGCGGGATTCATGGCGGCAAGAAGAGCCGACTCGGACGGTACCGCAATCGGCGTAGGCGGCAGGCCGTAATTCAGGTAGGTATTGTAAGGAGAGTTCGTCTGCAGATCCGCGAACGAAAGACTGCTGGCTTTGTTACCGAGTGCATAGAGGACGGTTGAATCAAGCTGCAACTTCATGTGTTGGGCCAACCGGTTGAGTATCACCCGTGCTACCTTGTTTCCATCTCCTGGATAGACCGCTTCCTTTTCTATCAGCGAAGCCAAGGTAACTATCTGATAGGCAGATAGGTTGTCAATCCTGGTCTGGGGGGTCAACCCAAGCTTTTGGGCCTCCGTAACAAATGCGTCCGACATCATGGTCAAAATTGCCGCGTCAGAAGTCGAGGGATCAAAGCTGTAGGTGTCCGGGTACAGAAGGCCTTCCAGGGAGTTGACCGAAGTCGGCTCAAAGGGTGATCTAACCTGGCCCGAGGCTGCAACCTGGAGAAACCGCTTTGCGCTGTGTCCCGGCAGCTTTCCCACCCGAGCTGCTATTTGATCCAGCGTCAAACCATCCGGGATTACCAGCCTGTCAAGTACTGGTCCTCTTTCCAAAGCCGACAGCACCGCCGAAAACGCGGAATCAGCATTAAACTTGTAGGTCCCTGCCTGAAGCACAACGGTTGGCTGGGTGCGAAGCCACAACTTGAAGACAAAGGACGAGCTGATGACCTTGTTCGAGGCAAGTGCACCAGCGAACTGACTCAGCCCTTCCCCTGGAGTGGCAACTACAGTAACTGTCGTCTTAGAAGATCCACCATCCACCTGCGAGCGATAGTAGCCATACAGCGCAGCACCTAATACGGCCAGCACAACCACTATGGAGAGTACTGCCAGACGAACCTTGCTCCTTTTTCTCCGCCTGAGTTCAGAGCGGCTGAATCTAAAATCCCGCTCAGACGGCCCAATGCCTCCGAGATCTCTGATTTCCCTCTGTTCAAAGGTCATTTATCGGACCGGCCTGCCTTCCAACCAGGTCTGCAGGATTATGGCTGCAGCGGCTGAGTCGATAACGCTCCTCTGGGCTTTCTCAGACATGTTTGCTTCCCTGAGCCTTCTCGAGGCCTCAGCGGTACTGAATCTTTCGTCCTGAAGCACAATTTCGACCGCCAGTTCCGCAGAGAGTTCGGATACAAATCGTTTTACGGCCTCGGCGCTCGGCCCAGACCTGCCTGATAATCCAACTGGCAATCCAACAACTATCTTCTGTGGGTCGTACTCATTGATCAAGCTTGCCAATCTGCGGATATCTCCCTTGCGATCCTTGGATCTGACAAACGACCGGACCGGAAGCGCCAGTCGACCCTGGGAGTCAGAGACCGCAACACCTATCCTCTTCTGCCCATAATCTATGCCGACAAAGCGCACTTGCTCTCTCATTCTCCCTTGAAGAGCAGCGACTCTATGATCGAATAAGCCTCGCCAAGTTTCGCAACATTCTTTCCACCCGCTTGGGCGAACTCTGTCTGCTTGCCCGTTCCACCACCCAGTATTCCCGCAGCTTCTCTGAGCAGATCTGATGCTATCAGGCCACTCTCACGCGTCACTGCTGCAACAAGTGAGGCCTTTTCGCTGTCGGGGGTGCCGACCAGCACCACTGCGCTCATGTTTGGCTCCGCTCTGACCAATAGCGCAAGCTCACGCATGAGTTCCGGTTCGAGATTGTCCTGTCGTGCCAGAACCCTCCCGTTCCGTGAGTGCATCGCTAACACCTTGGCGAGAGCTTTGAGCTCTCTAGCCTGCATGACTTTGAGCTGGTTCACAAGTTCGCTCTCGCGCTCCTTTATCGATTCCAGCCTGGTCACCAGCTCCTCCGGATTCGTCCTCAGCGCAGCTGCAGCCCGATGGAGCACGCTCTCGATCTCCATGTAGTGCTCGATCGCGTTCATCCCGGTCAGCGCCTCGATACGTCTCGTGTTGGCCCCGATTGAACTTTCGGAAACGATGACAAAGGGACCGATCTCAGCCAGGTTGTAAACATGAGTTCCCCCACACAACTCCAATGAGCGTTCACCGGCCCGAACCATTCTCACCCGTTCGCCATACTTATCGCCAAAGAATGCCATAGCGCCCTGTTCCAACGCTTCCGACTTGGAGGTTTCCCGCACTTCCACCGGCTTGGCAGATAATATCTGCATGTTCACCAAGCGCGTGACTCTGAGTCTCTCCTCCTCGGAGAGAGGGGCCCAGTGCGAGAAGTCAAAGCGAAGACGGTCTGGTGCGACCAAGCTGCCCTGCTGTTTGACATGGTCACCTAGGACCTCCCTCAACGCAGAATGAAGCAGGTGCGTAGCCGTATGATTTCTCCTGATGGCATTCCGTCGTTCGGCATCGACATCTAGCCGAGCCATTTGGCCAAGCGTAAGCTCGCCCGAGATCACCTTCCCTCGATGTCGAATCAAACCCGGAAGTGCGTAAGACGTGTCCACCACCTGCACCCGAGCTGATTCCGTGACCACCGTTCCGGTGTCCCCCACCTGTCCTCCGCTCTCCGCATAGAAAGGGGTACGGTCAAAGAAAAGCTCGACCTCGCGTGCCGCAGGTCTTTCAACCATGCCCACCAAACGACCGGTATCGGAGAGCACTTCGTAGCCGGTGAATCGGGTAACGCCGAACTGCTCTGATATTTCTCGATACCGCTCCTGCAACTCGAGATCTGAACCTACCTCTTTACCGGCGGCGCGAGCACGGTCCCGCTGGACCTTCATCTGAGAGTCGAATCCCTGCCTATCAACGGTAACGCCACGATCAGCAGCGATCTCTTCAGTAAGCTCTATCGGAAAGCCGTAGGTGTCATGTAGCCTGAATGCGGCCTCGCCTGAGACCACATCGCCAAGAGCGAGCTCCTGATCCAGCAGCAGACTGCCAGCTTTCAACGTATTCCTGAATCGCTCCTCCTCCCGGGAGATTACGGAGACGATGAAGTCTTTATTACTGACAAGCTCTGGGTACGCGGAACCCATAACTGAAACAACTGACTCAACCAGCTGCGGAGTCACCGATCTGTCAACGCCGAGGCTGAATGACCTGAGGGCAGCCCTTCGAATGATCCTCCGCAAAACGTAACCTCTACCCTCATTTGACGGATATACCCCGTCGGCCACCAGAAACGACATCGATCTGGCGTGGTCGGCCATTATCCGAAGAGCCACGTCGCTGCCCTCGTCGCGACCGTAGTGAGTCTTGGTTACATCGCAAGCAACATCGAGGATCGGCCTAATTACATCGGTGTCGAATACCGAACTCTTTCCCTGCAGGACCTGCAAGATCCTTTCCAAGCCCGCACCGGTATCTATAGATGGCTTGGGAAGGGGCTCTAGACTCTGGTCCGGCTGGCGATTGAACTGCATAAAGACGAGGTTCCATATCTCAAGAAATCGCTCGTCTGATCCGTGGGCTGGCCCGCCGCCGGCACCGAACTCCGCACCTTTGTCGAGATAAATCTCCGAACACGGTCCACACGGACCGACCTCTCCCATCTGCCACCAGTTGTCCTCGTCGAGACGCTGAATTCTGCTCGGATCAAATCCAACCGCATCACGCCAGATCTGTTCGCTCTCGTCGTCTTCGAGATGAACGGTGATCCAGATTCGTTCCGGGTCAAGACCAAGGACATCGGTTACTAGCTGCCAGGCCATCGGAATGGCCTCCTCCTTGAAGTAATCCCCGAAAGAGAAATTGCCAAGCATCTCGAAAAACGTCAAATGGCGTGCTGTTCGTCCTATCTGGTCGAGATCGTTGTGCTTTCCACCCGCCCGCATGCACTTCTGGACCGAGGTCGCCCTTTTGTATGGCGGAACCTCTTCTCCCAAGAAGTACGGCTTGAATGGCACCATACCAGCAACGGTGAATAGTATTGAGGGGTCATGAGGAATCAGAGATGCCGACGGCACGGCGACATGGCCTCGCTCCGTAAAGAACTTGGTAAATGCTTCTCGAAGATCGTCAGATTTCATTTGTAGGCCAGCCTATATCGTCTTGAGTCATAAATGGACTTTCCGCTACTTGGCCTGGGATTGTCTCCTCGGATCCAAGCCCATCTGTGTCCGCAGCGTCGCCTCTGTCTCCTCCACCTCGGTCCTAGCATCCCCGAGTGCCGCCGAAAGGCGATCCTTGAGCCTGATGACAGAATCCGCGGTTGCTTTTGTGAGAGCCAAGGGGGTCACTTCTTCCACCTTCTGCCTAATTCTCTTGCGAACCCAAATACTGATGGCGACGCCAGCGCCGGTTCCCGATATAAACCACCGTAATCTCTTGGCCACTATCGTCTCCCTTTATGCACGGTGCGTTCGGACCTGAACACGGTAACCAGCCTGTTCGCACCAGCTCGCAATGCTTTGGCCTTGATAATCGGCGAGGCAACGGCTGTGTACGCGAGCTTTGAAGCACTACCCATCGAGCTGTCACCGCGTTTGTGGCCACGGGAAGAGGTTCAAATTTGCTTACGTCCTCACCCGCCTCGTCCACCAACTCCGTGACCTCGTTAACAAGCTTTGACATTTCGCTCTGAAGCCTCGCCAATGTCACTTCGAGCGAAGTTGCCAGCATTCGCATCCTTGAAACCAAAACGCCCGCCACAATTAAAAGAACCAGAAGAGCGAGCATAAGAACGAGTTCCATGCCTTGCGATAGTGTCACCTAAAACCTCTTTCATCGGCGTTGAAGTCCTGCTCCGAATTATCTGCCTTGAAGAACTCGAGCTGTGCCAAACCCTTGGGAAATCTGCTCGTTGATTCGCTTTCCGCAACGATCTTTCCGCGCGAAACCTCCACCGCCCCTATAGAGCCCCGAAGATGTTGGGGAACCGGCCATCCCATAGTCCTTTGCGCCACCTGCAATGCCCGCTCTAGAGCTTCATAGCTCGCCTTCGACTTGGGCGCCAACGAGAGGTAGCAGACGCAGTGCCCTAAATTTATTCGTGCCTCAGGCATACCCAATCGTTCAGCAGCATGAATTGTTGCATGTGCAACCCCAAGTGCTGCTGAGTCCGCCAATCCGACATCCTCCGAGGCAAAGATAAGCAGCCGCCTGGCAATGAACCTCGGGTCCTCCCCGCTCACCAAGAGCCTGGCCAGCCAGTAAAGGGCTGCATTCACGTCTGAGGCCCGCATCGACTTTATCAGAGCGGATGTCATCTCGTAGTGATCCGAGCGGGACAGGCCATTTGAAGCCGTCTTCTTGACCGCACGAACATCCGCTTCCGTGATCTCGACGCGCTCCAAGTGCGCTCGCAGCCCAGCCACCACCAGTGCCGCTTCGAAGGTGTTCATCACACTTCGAAGATCTCCGCCGCACAGCTCGTATATCACCTCCTCAGCGTCCGCGGTGAGAG
Source organism: Actinomycetes bacterium (assembly GCA_021792075.1). Lineage (GTDB taxonomy): Bacteria > Actinomycetota > Acidimicrobiia > Acidimicrobiales > Acidimicrobiaceae > SCQM01. Next base: position 8,005 of record JAJYVK010000030.1, read on the forward strand.
TGCAACCGCTTAGCTTCACCGCCCGGTGAAGCATCTCCGCTACCGCCTCTCGCCCAAGAGTGGACAGTTCAACGACGAGAAGCCTTGACAGAAGGGACGGAATCACCTCCATCCATGGATTCTCCGTCGTAGCTCCAATCAATGTGAATGTTCCCTCCTCGACAGGCAGGAGCAGGGCGTCACTTTGCACCTTGGTCAGCCGATGAATTTCGTCAATGAACAGAGCGGTCTTCGCTCCCTGGATCTGATATGCACGCTCAGCTTCGCCCGCAGCATCCTTGATCTCCTTCACTCCGAGAGAGGTGGCGACCAAAGGCACAAATCTGTAGCTCGTCTCCGAAGCGAGCACGTGAGCGATAGTCGTCTTGCCGACTCCCGGTGGCCCTGCCAATAGAAGGGAACTCAGCTTCTTGGAAAGGACCATCGCACCAATCAGACCCTCGGAGCAAAGGTACCGTTCGTGACCGATGATCTCTGTAATGGTTCTTGGGCGGAGTCTCGCCGCCAGCGGCTGATCATGAGCGCCGGTCGATTCCCCGAAAATTGAACCAGATGATTTTAGAGACACGCTCCTCCAAATTCAACGGTAAGCGACGTTACGATAAATCCTTTTTCTGAGGCTTAACCGACAGGCCAAGAAGGTCCCATACCTTTGTCTCGATCTCCTTCGGTGCACCTGTCATGAGATCTGAGCCAGACTGCGTCTTTGGAAAAGCGATCACTTCTCGGATATTCTCCTCCCCAACCAGAAGCGCCGTGAGACGATCAATCCCAAAGGCGAAGCCCCCGTGAGGAGGAGCCCCATACTTGAACGCCTCCAGGAGGAATCCGAAACGATTGCTCGCCTCATCTTCACTCACCCCCAAGAGGGAAAACATCCTAGACTGGACGTCGCCCCGGTGGATTCTTATGCTACCCGAGCCCAATTCCCAACCATTCAGAACAAGATCATACGACTGGGATCTAACCGAGAGAGGGTCACTTTCTAAGATGTCAAAGTCCTCTTCGTTTGGCATGGTGAACGGGTGATGAGCTGAAACGAGCCTCCCATCCTCGTCGATACCCTCGAACAACGGAAAGTCAATCACCCACACGTATCTAAACTCGTTCGAATCAGCCTGATTTTTGCCAAGATCTATGCGCAGTTGCCCAAGCACCTCACAGGCCTTCTGCCATTCATCACCTACGATGAGAATTACATCTCCCTCGTAAACATTGGTAGAAGCGATGAGATTCTTCGATTCTTCCTCTGTAAGGAACTTCGACACCGGGGATTCAAGCTGGAGACCGTCCGACCCAGGGACGACCCTCAACCATAGCAGACCCTTGGCGCCTAGCTTT
>JAJYVK010000030.1:9355-10278 GCA_021792075.1 Actinomycetes bacterium
TTAGCCCTGTCAACGAGATCGTCGAGCCTGGAGCGAGTGAGTGAACTGGGATTTGGAGCTACCAGCGCCTTGAGGCATGGCGCGTTTAGCGCCCGCACAGCGGTCCCGGCAAAGACTGAGGTCACATCGATCAGCTCATTTCCGTATCGCATGTCAGGCTTGTCGACGCCAAACCTGTCCATTGCGTCCTTCCAGGTGATCACGCCTATCTCACCGTCCAGGGGAATGCCTACCGCTTGTGAGGCCGCAACTACCGCATCGGAAATGAAACTCATCACGTCCTGTTGGGTTACAAAGGAGGCCTCTAAATCTAACTGCGTGAACTCGAACTGGCGGTCCGCCCTTAGATCCTCGTCCCTGAGGCATCGAGCAATCTGGTAATAGCGATCGAACCCAGCAACCATAAGCAGCTGCTTTGCAAGCTGAGGCGACTGCGGAAGTACATAGCTAGAACCCAGGTGAAGTCTTGAGGGCACTACGAATTCCCTCGCACCCTCCGGTGTCGGCGTCCAGAGGAGAGGCGTCTCTATTTCGGTGAAGCCCTGACGCTCCATGGAGGCCCTAATGGCAGAATTAATCTTCGCACGTGCCCTTATGTTCTGCTGCATCCTCTCCCTGCGGAGATCCAGGAAGCGGAATCTGAGACGCGTCGCTTCATCTACCTCCACTCGGTCTTGCAGTGAAAATGGAGAGGGTTCAGCCTCCGAAAGTACCTCTATCTCGGTGTCTGTGAGTTCGATCTCTCCGGTGGCCAACGATGGATTGTCGGTCCCCTGAGGCCGCTTGGTAACGGTCCCTGACACTCTCACGACAAATTCGGAGCGAAGCTCAACTGACGAATGCGCTACGACCTGGACGATGCCGCTATAGTCCCGAACATCCACGAACACCAGATGCTCGCCATGCTCACGTACGCGTGCGAC
>JAJYVK010000031.1 GCA_021792075.1 Actinomycetes bacterium
AAATGCGCCACTCCTAGCATCCGACCATGATGGAGCAGATCTTCGTATCCAGAACCATAACGATTTTCTCGACGCAACCGACTATAGGGCAACCGCATGATTCGCTGACGGCACCTACACGGTCGCCGATCTGGATCTAACTCTCCACCGATACGTCTCTTGTTCTGCGCTAACTTAAACGTAGCCGAATTCGGATCTGCATCCACCTAGTTTGTCCGCGTGAGAATGCGCGTTTACGACGGCCAACTGTGTTGCAATAATCCAAAACTCTCCGACTCCGCGACGACGAGAAGAGCACCCCATAATCTTGTCATCGGATGTCTACCGCCCACTTATGCGCTGTTGCGCGTGCCACCGCTGCATAAATGGAGATCTGCCGCCCTGTCCACGCCGAGCGATTCCCAATGCGTCAAGTCGGCGAAGCACCGTCGGGACCGGGTGACCAGTCAATAGCTCAATGTGGAAACAGGCCAGACCACATCCGACGTACAATGCGGTTACAAGTTCTCCGGTAAGGGGTTTCGGGTTTGGGAACCTTTGCCAAATCGGTCCTGGTTCACGGATGATTGGAATATCGTGTGCAGTCAGAATTCGCGTTACGTCGGCATCATCATAGAGCACCTCGATCAGACGGATATCGAATATTTCCGATGGTCGAGGTGCTCCTCCGGTGCGCACTGGGACTCCGTGAGTGTGTGCAGCTTGCAATACGATGCGACCGGATACACCGAGTTCTTTACCCACTTCGGATGCCGCCAGTTCCTTGTCGACATATAAACGGCCGAGTTCTTCCAAGGCTACATCAGTACGGTCGTGGCGGTCAAAGCTTCCTCTGGTTCGTCGTTCAATCCCCCAAAGCGCTAACCTGCTTCGCACAAGTCGATCCGAAATACCCAACGCGCGGCCTATCTCGGTCGAACTCAGCCAACGGTCAATATAGAGAGCACGCAACGTTTCTTCCGACAAACCGTCTACTACCCTAAGCGGCCTAGATCTTCCGGATCCTCGTGGCGCGATCTTTACCCCCTCTCGCCGAAGAATCCGCGCTATGCGCTGGCGGTCAATCTCCACTTGCTCGGCAATGCGATAGGTCGAAAGACCATCTTCCGAGTACATACGAATAATTTGAGCAACAATTTCCGGCGTAACAGGACTGGCCGCTTCTCTTGTTATCACAGTGGAGGTTCCCCTGGGCCTTTCTGCACACATAGTAAGGAACTCCTTTACTACTCGTTAGCAACTGATAAGGTACACATCTGGGGTACAACTATGCGTGCGTCTGGCCTAGTTCGTGCCCGCTGACGTTGTCTGGTTCCTCTCCTTGAGAAGTCAGCTAGAGTTAGATGACACGAGAAATACCTTTTTATACAGATCCTCACCGTAGCTCGTTGGTAATGGTTCACGCTTAACCAGCTTGAAATTCCGACGTCCATCGGCATCTCGCTCGGCGCGCAGGAAGAGGGCGAAGTCCCTCCGCTGCTCACCGCGGAAGCTCTCTGCAAAGTCGAATTGATGGGTAACAAAGAATACCTTGATGTCGGCATCCACGAGTGCGCGAACTATCTGACGAGCGATTTCCGATCCTTCTCGTTCGTTCGTCGCCGCAAACGACTCATTGAAGAGCACTATGGAGTGTGACGTGAGCAGATCGGTGATCACACTCATCCTACTTAACTCTTCGTCAAGCCTCCCGCTCCTCATCGACGAGTCCTCTTCCCGTACGAAGTGCGTGAAAATTCCGTTCGATACACTTGCACGATACGATTCGGCAGCGACAAACATGCCACATTGCATCATCAACTGAGCCATCCCAACACTTCTCAGGAATGTGGACTTCCCGCCAGAGTTAGCGCCCGTTATGATTACGAGCATTTTACCTCGGGCATCGGCTTCGTTGCCGACGATCCGGTTATCCGATCGAAGCGCCAATGAGACATCGCGGAGGTCCGAAAACGTCAGCTCAGGTTTGTTCCATGCCGCGGGGATGGGGAAACATGTTGGTTCGCCCTTCACCTGGAGCTGATCTCTTAAATTAAGACTGCCTACATAGAACCCGAGTTCCGAGCGCAGCATGGAGAAATAGCTCTCAATGTGGTCCGCTGACTGTGCTGCCGCATTAGCCACAATATTGATCCCACGGCTGGTGAGATCCGATAGAGCATTGGCACCCGCTTCATCGCGCGGAGGAATCGTGAATGAGTAGGATGACCGGGATCCAATTCCAATACGCTCCTTCCAGCTCAACTTGGTGTCCCAGGGCGAGCGAAGTACATAGTTGATCCCGGAGTTATCCTTATTGAGCTCGGAACTCATGAGCACACCGTCTTGGAAGCGCAGCTGTTTGAGATGGCGATCGATCACCACGAAGTAGTCATCGTCCAAATCTGTCTGCAGACTGCGAAAAAGCGTCCCAAACCCCTCGGAGTGGACTTTGTCAGCAAAACTGTCGGCTAATCCTCTCAGTTGTTTAAGTAGACCAACGAACATTTCGAGCTCTCGTACGGCACCGCTCAAAATTGAAGATGGAAAGTGAGACGACGTATGTCCCCATAACCCTCTTTTACCCTGGGCCGACATCACCGCGATATCATATATCTCTCTGGCCATCTTAGGATAGGCAATGCAGTCAGCGAGGATGTGCTGACGATAGATGATTACCTCCGGGTCTTTAAGGCTTGCGAACACTACCCTCTTCGACACTTCAAGGAGAAACTTATCGCCCTGTGCCATCGATTCGAACAAAGTGGACAATTCTAGGTCCTGGGTCAAGTCTTCGTGGTTCGGAGGAAGTTCACTCGCGAAGTTGAAATCCTGTTGGGTGTACAGCAAGTGAGCTTTCACCGGGCGATCCTTCTTCTCATACGCTCGTAGGTGAGGTTGTGCTTCTCGGCAATTGCCAGTGCATAGGCGAGGCCGTCAGCAGGGCCTCGCACGACTTTGTAGGTTCGTTCTGCTGGATTTTCCGGAATGATCGTGCTCTTCATACTCACGATCGTCTTGCCGAGCGATGCAATTTCGTCAATAAATGTGACGTAGACACATAGAAGATCCAGGTCAATAACTCGCTCCATTATTTTGGTACCCAAGAACCTAGCGTCATACAAAGTCGTCGATGTAAATATCTCGTTCATTATGACAATACTGTTCGTCGTAGCTTCTTCTAGGACTCCACGGATTCTCACCAGATCGTTTTCGAGCTTGCCGCTCATGTTGGCGAGATCTTCTTCTCGCTCAAAGTGAGTGAATATCTTGTCGAACAGAAAGAGGCGGGCTGCGCTTCCTGGCACGGGGCAACCAATACTTGCAAAATGATGAAGCTGTCCAAAAGTCCGGGCGAACGTCGTCTTGCCACCCTGGTTCGGCCCGGAGATAACTAAGACCCGCTCGGCCTCCTCCAGGTGAAACTCATTGAGGATAACTGTCGCTCTTTCCGACACCAACTTGTTAGCTAATGCTAAATCGAAGGTATCGATCGCAAAGATTTCCTTTGACTCTTCGGAAATTTCCGGGTAGCAGAATTCTAGCCCTGCCAAACGAAGAGGTTTGATGAACTCGAGATAAGCAATATAAAACTGAAGTTCTCGATCAAATCGTCGAATATTCTCATCGAAAAACCCAGCGTGTCTACGGCAATAGTCATCTAACGCGGAAAATTCGTCGCTAAATAAACGTGCCAGCAGACCAACAATCTGCGCTCCCACGTGGTTCATACCTGGCCATCCTCGAAAATTTACTTTATAATCCTTCACCGACCCTTGCTGAAATCGCTCAAACGTCTTCTCAATTTCAAAGCTGTAGTCAAGTTCGCCGTCATATCGTCGTACTTCCACCTTGAGACCTTTGATTCGAACGGAGTACTTGATCGCACCAAGTGCTTTCTCGAGATTCCTCGTCTCGGCGTCAAGAGAGGTGAATGCCGCAGACGCCACATACTTAGATAGATATTCCCGAAAGGAACTGAGTCCCTTTGACCGAATATTGCAGATGCCGAGGTGACCAGCCAAGCTAGTAACGGCCTCGCAGTAGATTGCAATTTCGTCAAGGAACCAGCCCTCTTGCTGGTGTCGATACTGCATCTTTTCGATCTGTTCGGCATGTACGCGTACCTGATGAATTTTTTGCGCAAAATGCTCAAGTGCCTCAAGCAGAATGCCATCTTCAAGGTCCCGAAAGATCTCCTGGCGATAGTACATGACATGGCCGTCGTGAAGCTGGTGGTAAAGGTACCTCGTCAGAAAGTCAGGTTCTTCACGTCCTGCAGCAATTGCATTCACAATCAGGTCGAGATTCAAGTCTGACACAAGTGACTGATCCTCTTGATTCCCCACGAACTCCAGCTCTGTCGGCACTTCGAACAAAAGGCTGCCAAACTCACTGAAAGTGGACACTGTTGACAATTGAGTGTCTGCCCCCATGCCAGATGCATTGTTACTCGATACCGCTCCATTTTGGTCTACCGCCAAGTTTTTGGCAAAAGAAACGTCCCCTTTCAGGGTCAGACCCCTAACTGGTCTGGTCATATGGCACCTTTTGAGACCATCAGTGACGTGACACTGAGTTCACTCATGATGGTGCTCAGCAGACCGCTGGGTCATAGTATCAACGATCTGGTCATCGCCCATGCTCCGTTTTGTTACCAGTATCCCATTTCGACTTGGGTAGTTATTAATGCTAAGGACAGACCAGTCGTTGCCTTTTAGTTCTATGACATTGAAACAACCAGTATCCTGAGGAATAGAAGAAACATTTTCCAATCGGGCATCTAATGCGGAAAGTAGGAGACGGTTCACTGCATCGTGACTTACCAAAACGGCAGACCCATTCGGGACTCGGCGCGACACATCGATCACTGCTTCAAAAGCTCGGGCTAAAACTTCGGACTCTGGCTCAATATCTGGTGCAGCATTGAGCGATCCCCATTTAGCAATTAGTACTTCTTTGGTCTTTCCCGCCCATGGCCCATAGTCGCGGTCGACTAGTCGAGGATCCATTTCTACATTGACACCTGCCCGTATCGCAATTTCAGTAGCCGTTTCGACCGCTCGCAATAAGGGGCTTGAAGCAACTAGCTGAAGCTTCTCTCGGCCAATTACATCGCCAAGCATTCTTGCTTGCAATATTCCTAATGCATCTAGCTTTGGATCAAGATGCCCTCGCAAGACTCCATAGAAATTAAGCTCGGTTTGGCCATGTCGAACCAAATAGATCCGAGTCATATTCGCTGACTTAGAAGACTTTCCCGCCCTCGACTCCGATTGATTGATTTCAAATGAGTCGTTTGCAATACCAATTGGTTTCGACTGCCTTGCTACGCCGGACAAATTAGCAATATCGCTCATGAACTCCCCCAACTTGGGCTGTCACCATAGTCAGGAGTCATTAGCCATGCTGGCGGTTTGGGCGAACTCCATCGCCTCTATTAGAGCTTAGCCTACGCTTTCACTCGGGAGCAAATCCTGGACAATCGATCCGTTTAGAGAGCCATAGAAGAGGGGGGGTCCTCAGCACTGCTGCCATAGAGAGAGCCGGGACCTATAAACCAAATCAACAAAGGCAGGGAATCGCAAGAAGTTGGCACGCCTTTGGCGTGAACAGAACGGAAACTGTCAGAGTTGTGGTGAAGCGACCACCTCACAAACGAGATGGACGCTTCAACACATAGTTCCCCGAGTATTCGGGGGATCCGACACGCTTTCTAACCGAGTCCTAGTCCATGAGAACTGCCACAGGCTGGTTCTTGCCCAACGCTTGAAAGCTGTGTAACCGGGTTCCATAAGGAGCCTTTCTAAGGCTTGAGCCAAATGTGGTGAAAATCGCACGTTTGGTTCTGAAGGGGGCATGGTCCAGCAATGGACCGTGCCTACCCGACTTTAGGGGTGTAGAGCGACGCTGTGGCTGATGATGGCGTAGAGGCGACCGCGTAGTTGCGTTATCGCTCTCTGATGAGCAATCAAGAAAGGTCCGAATAAAATAGGGTCCCCTCGCTTATTCTTAGCTGATGACGAAAGGGGCCCAAAAATAACAAGAGGCATCGTGACGTCTACATCACGCAAACGATATCAGCAAAGTGCCGATTACGCTAAGGACTTCCTTGTCAGTCAACCTTCCTAATGTAGGCCATATCAGAACTGGTGACGTGCTAGTTGCAGGCCGCTACGACTGTTTTCGTCGGCTGTCGTGTGCATGGCGGGCACCATCTCGCTGGTAATCAGGCCGTGTTCCGCGGTGAACTCATCGATAATAGCAAACGACTCCGCTATCCGTTTCGGGGTGTCGATAATAATCGTCACGGTGGGGACATGTCGGCCGAACTGAAAGGTACGGTCGCCGTGTGGCTGGTGGTCGCCGGAAAATCCCCATATGCAGCGCAGCGTCGTCGCCCCACTGCAGCCAGCGGCGCGCAGCCGCCGGATGATCGCACGATTGATCGGTTGTCCGCGGTACAAATGTGACTCGGAGGTGTAAACCATAAGCTTCTGCCACAGCGCCATACCGTCATCGTCGGCACCTGGGAGCGCATGCGGCGCCTCGATCAGCTCGCCATCGCTCTTACATATCCGCACCCGCTCAAGCGTAATCAGCGGTTGGCGAAGCAGGCCACCAAGTTCAGGCAGTACCCGCATAATCTGTTCTCCAGAGCCCACAGCAATCACCATGACCGGCACCTCGACGTTGCGGCCGAAGAACTGTGCACGTTCACGCTGACCGCGCGCAGTTCCATCGACGCCGAGCAGCGTACTGGCACCAGCAATACCGCGCCGACGCAACAGATCACAAACAGCGACGAATGCAGGCACCCGATAAACACGCTCCTGGCGCCCGAGATAAACGGTAAGCTTCGTAGCCTCGTGCAACTCCGCAGGCAAAGTGATGGGATCCAATTCCCCGGTCTGCATGCGTGCCCGTTCCAGGGTGACCAATCCACTACCGGAGGCGAGTACTGCCTCGTCGAGTACTGCCTCAATGCGCTCACGAGTATCGACCGCTATGGCGACTCCCGGCAAGTCCTCCGACAGGGTTAGCGAGGTGTCGGTGCGCAGACGATGCTTGAGCCCGAATCCCTCCACCCCACGCATCAGAATCGACGTGGCAATCTCGTGTCGCTCATACAGGTCGAGCAAGGATTCGGCGACGAACTGACGACCAACCCGCTTACGTTCTCCGAAATAAGTCGTGATCATCAGGCAGTCTGCGTTCACAAGACAATGTGGATTCTGTGCAACATAGCGAGCATCATAAAGCCACGACCAACCAGCTGTCAATTCGCATTCGGCTTCCATGGCAGGCGGGGCAGGAAAGCGGGTAAGCCCTTGGAAGGGAAATCACAGTTGTGCCCCAATCCAACGACCCAATGCAGCTGCTGCTATACCGAGCACGAGGCTAAAGACAACGTTGACCACTGCGGATCGATGCTGCCGTTCCTCATCAAGCCGCTGCGTTTCAAGAATCCAAGTAGAAAAGGTGGTGTACGAGCCCACCGCCGCAATCCCAGCTAGGAGCATCCCCTCGTTGCCGAACGCCAGCCCCGTCAGCAAACCAAGGATCGTAGCACCACTAAGGTTGATGACCATTGTCCCATACGGAAAGTCCCGTCCCAGGCGTGTTCCAACCTCACCGTCCAAAACGAACCTGAGTAGTGATCCACATCCGCCAATCAGTATCACTGCAATCCACAGCAGACCGCTCATCACACCGACAACGTACGTCGCACCAGAGCGGTAGCGAAATGGATTGCCAAATACCCTGCAAAAATACTAGCGGCGGCATAGCCGATAGCGAGGCCGTACGCGTGCGCGTCAATCATGTTCAGCAACTCTATTTGCATGGTCGAGAAGGTGGACAAGCCACCGCAGAGTCCAGTACCGAGTAACGGTCTGCTATAGCTGGACATCGGCAACCGCTCTTGCAAGCGTGTAACGAAATAACCCAACAAGAACGCAGCAACCACATTGACCGCGAATGTAGCCCATGGCCAGCTCGTCGCGGAGCTTGTAAACGCCTCTGCCAGAGCAGCACGCACAAGCGTTCCCGCCGCCCCGCCGACAAAGACCGCGGCAATCTCACTCATGTCCAGTCGACGCAAGACTCGCGAACGAACAGGCCGAGGTAGCGGCTGGTCGGAGACATCGCTGATTGAGCCCAACGCGGAATAATTTGACCCGTTCATCACTGGACGGCTTCCTTTCTTTATCAACAAACTGACAGTAGAAGCCATCATCCAACTCGCGGCAGTTTCAGAGCTGCGTGACTCTGCACCAGGGCATCATCTGGTCGTCGCCAGTATAGCGACAGTAAACCACGAAATTAACTTGAACTCACCACAAACACTAATTATTGACTTACCAAACAGACAAAACTATTGCGCGAGGTATCGAATTTCGCGAATACCTGGCTATGCCGAATTCGACATAGCCAGGACTCGAAAGGCGCATCACTCTCGCAGAACAGATTTTCCAATACTTCATATAAACCATAAGATCAAAGGCTCTACGCAGTTTCGCTGCAATATCTGGATTTGGACGCCATGGCGATTCACTCAACCGATCTCGTCCCTATCAGTGCTCACCCGCCAACGATCATTGAATTTTTCGACACACCTGAAATTGCAAATGAAACTCTCGTCTGGATCAAGGAGAAAGTTGGCGCAGATAAAATCGCAACCTGGGAAATTCATGTCAGCCAACTTTTACCCTACCTCGAAATTGATAGACCTCGCGCTCTCACTTGTTCCGTACGACATGAGGTTGCCTGAAATAACGGCGGTTCACCTGTATCGGAAAGCGAATGCCAGCTTGAAGCCAAATCGTCATCTACTACCAGAGTAGCTATAAAGTAAACCGCCTCGCACAATTTCAAACGGTCGCATGAATGGGTCGCCAGAGCATACAGGCCAACTGACCTGACAACCAGTCTTGTCTCCAAGTCAGCGTTACCAATTCGGTGCGCTGCATACACCGATTCGGTGATGACAATAAGGTTTGCGAAGTTCGTCACTCGATTCAAATTGGTAACAGGTCGAGAAAATGTCCTGGATTACCCTCAGCGTGTTTGGACCCTAGCCTGAATCCGAAGGTTCGCCCGTGACGGCCTTGTGGGTCTCCCAACTTTTGCATCATTTCCAACGATGTAGGTTGCCCTCAACCCATCTTTTTGCTAGTGTAGAACGTGAATTGGACTGGTGATGGAGTTCGCCATAACTGCCACGATGGCTAATGACTCCTATATAGCGTGAGTATCTTTACCATCTCGGCTTGTATACGGAGGAAATGTTGGTCGTCAGCCCAGTTCTAATTCAAGTTTGTCAAGTTCTTGCCGTCATTCTCGGCGCACCACTTTTACATGGTTTTATTGTGAAGTTGGAAGAGCGAATCCAAAGAGGCCAAGGACCTTCGGTATTCCAGCCTTACCGCGACCTGTTAAAACTTCTAGGCAAGGAACTTGTCATACCAGAAACCGCGTCATGGGTATTTTGGGTAGCGCCAGTGGTCGCATTTACCTCCATGCTGATCGTACCAATTCTTATTCCAGTTTTAACAAATTATCCCCTTCCACTTTCCAATATGGGTGACATTTTGGGAGGCGGACTTATTTTAACTTTCGGGAGTTTCGCAATACTCTTAGCTGGATTAGACAGTGGACAACCTTTTAGTGGCCTAGGTTCGTCGAGAGCCGTAATGCTGACTATATTGGCTGAACCTACCTTGATTCTGATCTTTGTAGGCGTATCCTTTTTGGATCATTCAATGCTCCCTTTTGTCGCCAATCATTTACTAGTCAGAAACCTCTCTACATACTGGAGCCCAGCCCATCTTTTTTTGGTGTTCGGGTTTTTAATACTTTTGACGGTGGAGACGGACCGACTTCCTATCCATTCATCGATACATTACGAAATCTACATGATTGATGAAGCCAGAATTCTTGAGTACTCTGGGCCGTTATTAGCTGTTCTAAAGTGGTCGACTTGGATGAAACAGTTCATCTTGTACACCATCTTTCTTAATGTGTTTTTTTTCCCATGGGGATTATCAACGAGTGGAACTCTACCTTCACTATTTTTAGCTGTTGGTTTTATTGTCCTAAAATATGGGGCCGTTGCCGTTCTGATGACAGTCATAGACACGATTCAGTCCCGACTACGGTTTTATCGATATCAAGAGCCGTTGGCGTTATCGTTTTTATTCGCGGTAGTCGCCTTGATCGCAAATCAGATCTAGAGGTACTGGCATGTTAATAGTTCATATAAGTTCTCTTGCGGCTT
>JAJYVK010000032.1 GCA_021792075.1 Actinomycetes bacterium
CGACGATACTCTGGCGGTCAAGACCGTTGTCGATGCAGGCCAAGTCCAAAAGTCTCGCCAAAATGACCAAGACTATCGGCGACTCATCCAGATGATGGGCGTACTGGTTCGAAAATGTCATTCCGGCAGCCTCTTCGAGATTGACCGCCGGACCTTCCCACTTGCCCTCGCTGATTGGAGCGAAGGGCACTAGGCCCCTCTTCACGTGAGCCATATACTCCTTCCAGCCCTCCGAGTAGAGTTCGCGTATCCTGCGCCTCAGCTCCAGATCCTTCACCACCAGCACCCGCCATGGCTGTCGGTTACCTCCGCTTGGAGCGAACCTTGCGGAATCTAGAATTTCGTATAGCACCTCATCCATGCATGGAACATCCAGGTACTCTCGAACAGCTCCAGCCGTCCTCATTACTTCGAACAATTCCATGGCCTAATCCCCCTTGTCCATCGCAAACATGACTCCCTGCGGCAAAGTCAAGCGCCACCCAAGGATCCACAATAGAGTAACTCTTATGGAGTATATGGACCACGAAGTCATCCAATTTGTTCTCACCACCTACCGGACCTGGGCTATCGTTGGCGCTTCCAGTGACCCTTTTCGACCTAGCAATGAGGTCATGCGCTTTCTTCACGACCTTGGCTACAACGTGGTGCCGATTAATCCAAATGAGCAGGAAATCCTTTCTAAGAAGTGCTTCCCCTCGCTCAGCGCTGCGGTTCAGGAGCATGACATCCAGGTAGTGGACGTCTTCCGAAAGCCAAGTGAGGCCATGGCAATCACCCAAGAGGCCATCGCGATCAACGCCCGCGCCATCTGGTTCCAGTTGGGCGTAGTCAACTTCGAAGCCGCATCAGTCGCCATCAAAGCCGGGCTAATGGTCGTAATGGACACCTGCCCCAAAATCGAAATACCCGGGCTCGACCTGGCAACCAAGATATGGGAAGCCTGATCCCATCACTTGGGAGCAGAGGAGTAGATCCTCAGAGATACCATCGCTGCCCCAAAAGGCTTGCCAAGGCTCGTTTCAAAAGCCAGTAGGAAAACCCGGACCGAGCTAGCTGTAGATAAAGAGACCCAAGCACTCACAAAATTGTCACCTTGGTCCGTAATATCAGTGGCAGCGCCATGTCTGTCGGACTTTCGAGCCCCTAGTCTGAGCTGGAGCCTCATGAGAATAGTAGTGGAAGGCAACCTATCGCTGACCGGCAGCTACGGGATAGTGAACTTCTCCCTTGGCAGATCGCTCAGCCAGCTGGGCCATGAGGTGGCTTATGTCGGACTGGACATCCACCCCAGCGAGATCTCCCAACTCATAGCGGCCCAAGGTTTGGCTGGCCCCAATGTGAGCGTTGGTGAACCGGATACATGCCCGGACGTGAGAATCCGACAGATTTGGCCACCGATTTGGGTGCGTCGACGACCCAAAGAGCTCTTAGTTGTCATCCAGCCTTGGGAGTATGGCTCGATACCGCTGGAATGGCTGGACGGAATCAGCAATGTGGACGCGATCTGGGTGCCAAGCGAATACTCCAAGCGCTCCTACCTGCAGGCTGGAGTGGACCACAGGAAGGTCTGGGTCGTACCAAACGGCTTTGACCCTGAAGGTATCGCTGGAAATATTGAGCATTCCCAGTGCAAAAAGACGACACTCCTATTTCTAGGAGGCACCATCTTTCGCAAAGGAATCGACATCCTCGTGAAAGCGTTGGATGGCCTCGAAGACAAGACGTTGAGCGACTTGGAACTGGTGGTCAAAGAATCGGGCGGGAACTCTTTCTATTTGGGCCAGTCCCTGCTCGATGAGTCACTCTCATCCCACCCAAGAGTAGGGTCCGTAACCACTGTGCAGCGTCAACATTTAGATAGAGCAGAGCTTCTCCGCCTAATCTCCGTTTCCGATGCCCTGGTTCATCCGTATCGAGCTGAGGGCTTTGGCCTGCCTGTTCTCGAGGCGATGGCCTTGGGTACTCCGGTTATCCACACACAAGGCGGGGCTACAAATGAGTTCTGTGGCCCTCGTGAATCTCTGCTCATCCCCTCAACTCTCACAGTTGCCGAACAGCCAAAAGTGGGTAACTCCTTGCTCGCAGACAGGTGCTACTGGCTCGAGCCATCTACGGAGCAGCTCACCCAACTTATTCTCAGCCTCACAGAGGGACGTGCTGACACCAAAGCCTTGGTCGATGCAGGTAGAAAGAGGGCGCTCGATTTGACATGGGCAAGAGTTGGAGAAAGAGCAGAAAAGGCTTTGGAAGGCCTGTGCAACGGCGAGCTTCCTATAGATTCCCTCTCAATTCTCGTCGGTGATGTTTCTGATCTGCTAAACGGTGGCGATGCAAGGCCTGCTCCCCTGCTTTCCCGCGTTGTCGCTACAGGCGATCTGACTACCGCATTTCATCTGGCAGCCCACATTGAAAGGAAGATGAACGCGAGGGAAAGCGTCGAGATCGCATCGGTGCGAGAGCGACTAGCGTCCATCTCGACCAACGCACCGGATATCTGGTCGGGAGGGCCATACCGCATGCTGGTCGCCAGCGCAGAGTTCGAAAAGGTCGGCCACTTTGGATACGTGCATGACTTCGAAGGAAGCAGCCAGGCCACCCATCTCGTTGCCAAACACCTCTCGAACTACCTCGCTCACTGTGGCTCCATCGTGGATCTTGCCTGCGGTCAAGGTTCGATGCTGAAGGTTCTCCGGAGCCAAGGCAAGAAAGTCCAAGGGGTCGAGGCAGATCCTGAATTAGTCAAAAAGTTGCGCAGCGACGGCTTTGCAATATATGAGGGTTACTTGCCAGGCGACCTTCACAACATTGATTTGGAAAGCTTCGACGGGGTTTTCTTAGGGCACATTGTGGAACACCTCCAACCCCCCGAGGTTGAGATACTGCTCGAGTGGATCTATGAGAACATCGCTGACCATGGCACGGTTGTGATACAGACGCCGGACTTCGCCAACACAAATGTTGGGCTTGACAACTTCTGGCTGGACTCCTCCCACATCCGGCCTTATCCCATACCGCTACTCAAGACGATGCTCTCAAAGAGCGGCTTCGTCCCCCTTGAGGGCGGCTGCCGACGCATTCCGGAGGTGGCGCCCTTGGACATAATCGCAGTCGCACGGCGCATTCCTCGCAACATCTCATCTAAAGCCAAACAGGCCACCCCCAAAAACAGAGGAGTCAGGATCGGCCACTTCGGGCTGTTTGGTGGCGACTCGGGCTTTTCCCAAGCTTCAAGAGGTCTTCTTGACATCGATGGGCTGTCAGGAGAAAACACTGAGATCGTAAGGGTCTCCGTCGATCAGGACCTCAGCAACGAAGGCGCAGTCAGCCAAAGCGTACCCCTGAGATTTTCCGATCGGATCGAGAACGATATCGCTATTATCGACGTTCCGGTGGGATGGGTCGCAGAACTGGAATCCAGGGTCCGGGCAAAGTACAAGATTGCTCGCACAACCTTCGAAGCGTCGCCACTTGCGCTTCCAATTCAAAGAGCAGTCAGCTCCTTCGATGAAGTATGGTGCTTTTCGCACTACGACTCTGATATCCTGACAAAGTCAGGCATCACGGCTGACCGCATCATCACAATCCCCCCAGGCTTGGCCGCTCCGGAACCGGATACCGTAGCCCAGCTTCGAGCGGGTGTGAAACGCGAATCCTTCCGATTTCTTTCGGTGTTCAACTTCGAGGCCAGGAAAAATCCGGAAGCGCTCATTCGTGCATTCTCTGGTGTAGCAGGCGAGTTGTCAAATACACAGCTAGTGCTCAAGCTGAGTGGAACGACGCTGGAAGACTTTCAGAGCTGGTTAGACCAATTGCTTGGCAAATCCCAGCTTGCTCGAGTGAAAGACCGAATACACGTCATCGCAGGAAGCATTCCCCGCAATTCCATCTACTCGCTTTACCTTCAATGCGACGTCTTCGTACTGCCAACACGCGGCGAGGGGTACGGACTGCCGTTTCTAGAAGAGCTGGCCTACGGGCTTCCCACGATCTGTCCGGATGAAGGAGGTCATCGTGAGTTCTGCAACGACTCCAACTCCCTTCTCGTCAAAACGACTGAAACGCCGGCACTGCCAGTTGCTGGAGCAGGAATATTCCGCGAATCCTTCTGGCTCGAAGTCGATTTGACCGATCTTACGGCCAAGATGATCGAGGCGGCGACCCGGCGGGATCTTCTCAGCGACCTGTCGGAGTGTGGCATGAAAGACGCCGCCAGATTCTCTGAGTCAGAGTGCAAGGCCGCTTCGCGACGTCGCATTGAAGAGATCATTAGAGAAAGACTGCAATAAGAGTCCGAGTATGAAGGGCCGCTTGCCAACCCGCCATACTCGGCCCGTTTTCAATGCGTGCTTTGTTACCTCATTGGAGGTTGCGCGATTATGGCATAGCCATCAGCGACTGCATGGCTGTAGCTGTGGTGGTTATCACCTTTGTATCAGCCTGGTAGGCAGTCTGTGCCTCGATCAATTTTGTGAGTTGAGAGGCAAGATCTACGTTTGAACCTTCCACGGCCCCTCCTTGCACAGTTCCGAGCCCGTTGCTACCCGGCTGGCCCAATTGCGCATTCCCCGAAGCTACGGTCGCGCTGAAGTATGTACCACCCATATCGAGAAGCCCTTGGGGATTCGAAAACTGCGCAAGAGCCATTGTCCCAAGAGTTGCGCTTGCTCCGTTGGAGTAAGTCCCTGTGATTACGCCATCTGAGCCAATTGAATACGACTCCAGAGTCCCTGAGGAATAGCCGTCCTGGGAAGCCACGACCAACGTCTGAGAGCCTGAAAACTGAGTTACCGCCTGCTGCGACCCCACTGCAGGAAAGTCAAATGACGGCTTAGTTGTGCCGGACCAGGTGTAGTTGCTTGGTTCGTTGTCAATCGTCAGACTCGTCTGACCGGTTCCAACCGCAGTTCCATTAACCGACGCCAACTGGCCATTGCTGCCAAATACTAGCGTCTGCGCGGAGTTCCATAGATTCTGCGATGCACCGGTGACTTTTCCCTGCAGCGACCATGAGGTTGCCGTGCCATTTGATCCAATAGTGGGAGTGAAGGTAAGAGTAACCGGTACCTGATTACCCAGCGAGTCGTAGATGGTCGTGGTGACCGTAACGGGCCCGGTGGCATTCGCAGGTAGATTTCCAGCTAGGATGGCATTTTGCGTCTGGGACGGGCCACCACTGGATCCAACCACAATGCTGAGAGGCGTCGGGCTAGCCGTGGTGGGTTGCCCGGGTGCCCATCCTTCCACCAAGCCCCCGCTGGGGGTCGCGAGATGACCGTTGGCATCCACCTGTAGGTTTCCGTTGCGGGTGTAA
This sequence comes from Actinomycetes bacterium, assembly GCA_021792075.1. Classification (GTDB taxonomy): domain Bacteria; phylum Actinomycetota; class Acidimicrobiia; order Acidimicrobiales; family Acidimicrobiaceae; genus SCQM01. The sequence continues at coordinate 5,315 of JAJYVK010000032.1, forward strand.
TAGGTGTTGCCGCCCTGGCTTACCACGAGAAAGCCGTTCCCCTCTACCGCAACGTCACTATTCACCCCGGTCTGTTGCACTGCTCCCTGTGAGAAGTTCGTGTTGATAGCGGCAATCTCAACTCCTGAGCCAATCGCCGAAGGATTCGTGCTGGCCTGAGTCTGGCCAACCGCCCCAGTCGCCGGCTGAAGCTGCTGCGTCAGAAGATCCGAAAACTCTGCAGTCTGAGAAGTAAAGCCGTCTGTCTCAGAGTTGGCGATGTTGTTTCCAATGGTGTCGAGCGCTGTCTGCATTGTGACTATCCCTGATGCAGCAGCACCGAGAGAACGAATTGGCATATCTGTCTCCTATCTCGCAGTGGATGTTGGATCCACTCGCTTACTGGTATTTTCTGTTCTTTTCATAACTTTTTGATCTAAACACGTGTCGATTCTTTTAAGGCTCCGGGTTCTGATCTTCTAACTGATCTTTGTGATCGATGAGAGGCCCATGGATATCCCGTTCACCTCCAATGTCGGGCCGTTTGCCCCGTTTGTTACTCCGGTGACAACACCTGAAACTGATTTGCCATTCGCATCAGTCCCAGTGACCGATTTCCCGATAAGGGAGGCGGCTTCGCTCAGCTGCATCGATGACGACACAGTGTTGAGCTGCTCGACCTGTGACAACTGGGCAAGCTGCGCCATGAATGCTGACGAACTGGTTGGACTCAGGGGATCTTGGTATTTGATCTCGTCAACAAGCATGGTGAGGAACGTGGTTGGCTGCACAAGGCTCGCCATCCCCGTTGAGCCAGAGCTGCTCGATCCGATTGGCGTTGTAGAACTGCCTATAGAGCCGATTGGTGCGGTCATTTAGAGGTTTCCTTTCTCCTAAAGGACCAGATGAATCTGTCCGGAAACTGATGCCAGCAAAGAAGGCGGGGATACACCCTTAGCATTAACAGGTTGGGCTGAATGAGCAGGAGCACCATCTTGGCGCTGGTGCCGGGCTTGATTCCCGGAGGGTGTGGCAGGATCGTGAAGGGAGATATTGACGTTCATCCCTCCCTGAGCGAGCTGGCCCCTGAGAACTTCGACGGAGTTTGCCAGCGCGGCATGGCCCATAACGGACTGAGGCATCAACGCCACCTCGATGCCGTTCTGGTTCAAAGAGACTACAGCCTCGACATGACCCAGTTCAGCAGGGTGCATCGCGACAAGCAGCGTGTGAGTGCCGCTTCCAGCTGAAATCGGACGCAAGACGGCCTGAGAAAGAGCCGTGACATCGAGCGATGCTGAACGGTTGACCGATAGATTCTGAACAGATGCTTCGACCGATGACCCAGGCTTGATCTGAACAACATGAGCTTGGGATATGGCTGAGATCGGAGAATCTTTCACAGCGGAACCTTCATCTCTGCCAGTCGCGGTTAGTCTCGCCGGCTCAGCATGCGCAGGCTTCTCGACGGTCAACCCGCCTTTGGCCGACTCGGCCTGCGAACCAGCCTGAGCCGGCAAAGACTCATTTCGCAGATTAGAAAGATCCGATGTCACAAGACCAGAACCATCTCTGCTAGCTGTCATCGACGTGACAGAAGCAGTCGAGGATGACGGGCTAGTAGCTCTGGCCTCACCCAAAGACGTAACCGCAGGCAGATCTTGAGATCTCCTCGATAGAGAAAGTGAGCTTTGCAGCCTCTGCGTAGCTGCACCGTTGCCCGAAGATTGCATCTTCGGAGAACGCTGGCCCTTGCCTTTGATCTTTTCGAAACTTTTCTCTCCCGCGCTGAAATACGCTTCGGCACTACCCGGCCCGCTTTTGGCGGGACCGTCTCCGGCCACTAGGTCATTGGCGACTCCGAGCAAAGGCATTTCGATAGGGGCTCGTGCCGCGACATCTTTTTCCACAGACGTGTACGACGGTGATCTTACACCGCCGGCTCCAAATACCTCCACGACTGGCAAAGGCGGCACACCGATGGAAACTCTACCTTGGTGGTCTTTAGTTTTGTTGACCTTAGGGGGCGATTGGGCCGATGACTTCGACAGATTCCCATCTTGCCCTGTCGATCCGTTTTTGCACTTAGCCTTCCCAGTGGGTCCTAAAGTCTGAACCGATAAAAGATTTGTGAACGACTGGGTGACCCCACCGAGGTTGGCTTCGCTGACACCGTGACCATTGGATCTGCTAGATTCCGAATGCGGCGCAGACGCGTCCAAGTTCGCAGCTGGAATACTTCTCATGCGACAACTCCACTCGATCCCAAAAGACCTGCCATTGAAAGAATGTTCCTAACATACGCCTGGGTCTCGGGATAGGGAGGAACCCCAGAGTACTTGGCGACTGCTGCGGGACCAGCGTTATAGGCGGCCAACGCATTGGAATAGGAGCCGAAGAGGCTGGCATACGATGCGACGAGCTTTGCTGCGGCGTTGATCGACTGTATCGGGTCGGAAGAGTTTATTCCCATGCCCGCGGCCGTGGAGGGCATGAACTGAGCGATTCCCTGAGCCCCCGCAGAGCTAACAGCAGCCGGATTGAACCCGCTCTCCTGAGAAAGAAGCGCCGCCAACAGGGAGGGCGGAATACCGTTGGCAGTAGCGGCGCTCTCTATGGCTGATACGTATTGCAATGGAACCTTTACACCCCCCATAGTCACATCACTCACAGTCAACCCGGTCGTCAAGACTCTTCGAACAGCGACTACCGCTCCCGCGGATGACACCGGCTGAATCTGAACCTTTGTACCTGTGTACGGAGCGTCAATCATCTCCCCATTGCCCACATAGATTCCAACGTGGCCCGGAGAAGCAGGAGAGCCGTCAGATCCGGCAAAAAATACCAGGTCCCCAGGCTTCGCTCTGGCGAGACCATTTACGGGGGTTCCTACTGTTGCCTGCATTTCACTCGTTCGAGGCAACGACACACCCATTTTCGAATACACATACTGCGTGAATCCAGAGCAGTCGAAGCCAGCCGGTGTAGTACCGCCCCAGAGGTACGGAGTTCCTACAAATTGCGCCGCCTCAGCAACCACGTCTTGGCCCGTCACAATAGCTGCAGGCGCTGAGGGAGCACCGATCGTTCCGCTGCCTTGAGCCTGTTGAGTGGACAGAAGCAGCGATATCAGGTTTGCCACCGACTGCTGACTTGAAATTCCAGAAGAACCACCAGGAAGCGAAGCCCCTCCCTGGCTCAAAAGGCCATCTCCAGTATTTCCGGATAGGGTGTCCAACGCCATTTGTTCACTCGTGATCTTTGCCAAGGTGGCCGCAAATGACTGATCCTGAGCTACACCTGGGGTGTCCGAGAGAGCTGTCCCAGGGCCACTCTGAACTCGGGCCGAAACCTGAGAGGGCAGCAAACTCTGCTCCTGAGCCTGCTGGATGGATCCGATCGTCATCGAAAAGCCCCCTGAGCGAAGCGTGCATTTGTGAGGTCGTCAATCTCGCTCACTTCTTGGTGCAATGCATCCTCCAGCCACTTGGCAAAGGCCTGTGCTTCCAACTTCGAAAGCACCTGGGATCTCTTGCACGCTTCATTCCAGTCCTCCCGGCGCTCCACAACAGCAGATGCTGCCTCAGCCGCATTCTCCCGGCAACTCCTGACCGAATCGAACAGTCGCTCAGCCTGCTCGTACTTCCACTGGAGATCTCTCGATGAAACCAGGCCGGCAGGAGGCTCCAGACAAGCTAGAGCTGCGTTTGCGGAGCGCTCTCGCTCTTGGGCGTTTCGGAGCTCTCTGAGCGCGATCATTAACCGGTCCCTTGCAACGCTCTTTTCAATCGTGCGGATCCTTGCGACACTGGCAAGCCTGAAGTGATAGCTCCTCATGAAGTTACCTCCTCGGAGGAGACCAGCTCCGAAAGAGCGGCACGGGTGTCGTCTAAATCAGCAACCTCAGCGATATCCTGCTTACAGAAAGCATCGATTCTGGGCTTCAAACTCACTGCTCGGTCCACGACAGGGTTGGTGCCAGCCACATATGCGTCGATCTCAATCAGATCCTTGGCATCGCGCCATGCTGCCAAAAGCTCGCGAACCACTCCGCCAGCCTGTAGCTCTTTTTTGCGCATTATGGCAGGTGCCACTCTAGAGATGGAACCCAGCACATCGACCGCTGGATAGTGGTTCGATTCCGCCAAAGCTCTCGAGAGCTGGATGTGCCCGTCGAGAATAGACCTTGCCGTGTCGGCAATCGGTTCATTCATATCATCGCCCTCGACCAGTACCGTATAGAGTCCGGTGATCGACCCTCTTTCGGCAAGTCCAGCGCGTTCCAAAAGACGGGGAAGCAGGCCAAACACACTCGGCGGATAGCCACGGGTCGCAGGTGGCTCGCCTGCGGCCAAACCTACCTCCCTCTGCGCCAAGGCAAAGCGAGTGAGCGAGTCCATCATGAGCAGAACGTCATTGCCTTGATCGCGGAACCACTCCGCGATCCGCGTAGCAGTGAATGCAGCACGTATCCGCATCACTGCGGGGGCGTCAGAGGTGGCCACCACTACCACCGAACGCTTCAACCCATCAACGCCGAGATCCCGCTCGATGAACTCTGCCACCTCACGGCCTCTTTCTCCAATCAATGCAACAACCGACACGTCAGCAGAAGTTCCCCTGGCAATCATCGACATCAGTGACGACTTGCCAACGCCCGAACCTGCAAAAACTCCTAGACGCTGCCCTTTCCCGCATGGAACGAGACCGTCCAGAACCCTTACGCCAAGCGGGAGTTGTTGGCTCACTATGCCTCGCCGCAATGGGTGCGGCGGTATGCCGGCGACTGAAACATCTAAACCTGAGATCGATGGACCCTCATCGATCGGTCGGCCGAAGCCATCGAGAATCCTACCCAATAGATCTGTCCCGACGCGAACAGGAAGCGGCCCACCCAATGCAAGCACCCTTGTACCGGCCCGGATGCCTACCGGATCACCA
>JAJYVK010000033.1 GCA_021792075.1 Actinomycetes bacterium
GCAGGTCTTGCAACCCTTTACAGGCGGAAATTGGCGCCCAGCCCGTCTGCGATCCTCAGGCCGTGGTTCAACTCTCTGGCCGCATCGGTGGCTATGTACGCAGCACTTCGGATTCTCATCTCTAGAATTGGCGTATCAACCGGATTGCATCTACTTTTGCAGGTCATTCTTGAGGTAATTGTGGGAGCAGCTGTGTTTGCGGTGGTGGCACTCATAGGTACCCAGATCGACTCATTGACAGACAGGAGTCATTAAGTGAGCGTAAAGGTTGTTGTGGACTCGGGCGCGGATATCCCCAGCGAGCTGGTCACAAAACACGGAATTGAGATCGTCCCTCTCAAAATCAGATTCGGAGACCGAGAGTACGTTGACACCAAGGATCTGACCACAGACCAATTTTGGGAGCTTTGCGAGACCTCGAAGGAGCTCCCCCAGACAGCGGCTCCATCATCGGGAGATTTTGAAACAACCTTCCTGAAAGCCAAAGCTGACGGCTTTACGGAGGTCGTCTGCATAACTCTCTCATCGGATCTCTCAGCGACCTTCCAAGCGGCGACTCTTGCCGCCAACAATCTTCAGAATGAGATCAAGATCGAGCTGATCGATTCCCGTCTGGCCACCTTTGCAATCGGCAGCCTGGCGATTGCATCATCTATAGAGGCCGTCAAAGGCTCAGATGCCGAACAAATCTCTGCGCTCGTTCGCAGCCGTATCCCATTCGTGCATGCCTTTGGAGCGTTGGACACCCTCGAAAACCTGCGTAAGGGTGGGAGGATAGGAAAGGCCGCAGCACTTTTCGGCTCCCTTCTGTCATTCAAGCCGATTATCGACGTCAGAAACGGGATAATTGAGGGGGAATCGAAGCAGAGAACAAGGGGGAAAGCTCTAAATTACCTGATCGAAAAGACCGTCAGCTACGGCGCCATAACCGACCTGGCCATCATTCACGCCAATGCACCGGACGTTGAAAGCTTTGCCGAACAACTCAAGACAGCCACCGGAATCCAAGATCTGATAGTTGCGAAGATCGGACCCGTCATCGGAACCCATGCGGGGCCCAGAACCATGGGTGTAACCTTCAGAACGCTCGGTTGAGAATCAAACAGTTCGCAAAACGAGCCGCACGAAACCACGCTAGATTGATCTCAGACCTTGGAGGATATTCATACTATGGCAACTCCAGATGAATCTTTGGGACAGAGCAATGATTGGTCAACCCGCACTGCGGACACTATCGAATCATTTGTTGGTGCACTCAGAGAGAAGACCGTAGCCCCTCTTGTAAAGATTACTCGAGCCATCGTCTATGGCATGCTCGCTCTGGTCGGCCTATTTGTCGTGGGGATTCTCCTATCGATAGCATTTATCCGGCTTCTCGAAGTCTATGCCTTCGAAAACAGGGTGTGGATAGCATATTTATTGGTAGGTGGAATTATGACGCTGCTGGGTTTGTTGGTATGGATGAAACGGACGAAGCACGAAAAATGAGCAAATCGAGGTTGCAGTGTCTGAACAGGTAAAAGTTGCAATAATTGGTTCTGGTCCTGCCGGTTTGACTGCGGCGATATATACCGCGCGGGCAGATCTCAACCCCATCGTCATCGAAGGCGAGCCTTCCTCCACCTCGGACCAGCCGGGTGGCCAGTTGATGCTGACTACTGAAATCGAGAACTATCCCGGCTTTGTGGAGGGGATCATGGGGCCCGAACTCATGTCCAACTTCAGGAGCCAGGCTCAACGATTTGGCGCTAGCTATGACACCGCAAAGGTCTCGAGGGTGGATTTCTCCGAGCGCCCTTTCAAGCTCTGGTGCACGAACCAGAGCGGCGAAGAGCCGAAATATCTCGCTGACTCAGTGATAATCTCTACCGGCGCCCGCTCACTCTTGTTGAATCTTGAGCACGAAACGGAGCTGATTGGCCATGGAATATCGACCTGCGCTACATGTGACGGCTTCTTTTTCAGAGATCATGAGATTGCCGTAGTTGGTGGCGGAGATTCCGCTCTCGAAGAAGCCGCCTTTTTGACCAAGTTTGCGAAGTCAGTGACAATCATTCACCGGCGTCATGAGCTGAGAGCATCAAAGATCATGCAAGACAGGGCTTTTGCCAACCCCAAGATCTCATTCATTTGGGATTCCACCGTGACTGAGCTGCATGGCGACACCTCGCTCTCTGGAATCACAATCACCAACCGAGAGACCGGCAAGACGACCGATCTTGCGGTTACTGGGTTGTTCGTGGCCATAGGCCACTCCCCCAACACCGACATCTTCAAAGGCCAGATCGAAATGGATGAGGTCGGTTACATCATTACCCATGACGGAACAGCTACAAACGTTCCTGGAGTCTTCGCCTGTGGCGACGTCCAGGACCATATCTACCGTCAGGCGATAACAGCGGCAGGCTCAGGTTGCATGGCTGCAATAGACATTGAAAAATGGCTGAAGCAGGCTGAGGACTAGCAGCACCAATTCGAAATAAACTAATCACAAGAACCTTTGGAGATGCACTGTGGCTCAGAAGATATTGACCCTTAATGATTCCAATTTTGACGAACAACTTGTTGCGTCAGACGTTCCCGTTCTCGTAGACTTTTGGGCTGAATGGTGTGGCCCGTGCAAGATCATAGCTCCAATTCTCGAAGAGATAGCGGAACAGAAGAACGGCAAGTTGGCGATAGCCAAATTGAACGTCGACGATGCGATGAACACGGCTCGCCGCTTCGAGGTAATGAGCATTCCGACTCTGATATTATTCAAAGACGGCCAGCCGGTGACACGGATCGTGGGAGCAAAACCCAAGGGCCAGCTCATAGCGGATCTGGAAGTGCACCTATAACCTCTCAAATTGTCCGGTCCGGCGCCACACCACTGGAATCACTCCCAAACGAGCACAATATCCGGGTTCGACTTGAGGCTCTCGGCTTCGGCAATGTTAGTGACGATTTGAATGAGCAGATCCTGGCATTTCAAAAGTCAAGAGCATTGCCCCAAACAGCGCTCTGTGATGCTCTTACATGGAAATCCCTGCTTGAAGCCGGCTACCAACTCGGCGATCGCCTCCTCTATGTTCGTACACCGATGATGCGAGGCGAAGATGTCGCGGAACTTCAGAGCCGTCTCGGATCCCTTGGCTTCGATGCTGGCCGAGTTGACGGGATCTTCGGACCAGACACTCTTCGCGCCCTAAAGGATTTTCAACGTAATGTAGGGCTTCCCGTGGACGGAATATGCGGACCAACTTCGGTGGAGGAACTCCACAGAGTCTTTGGGCGATCGTCCACAAATATTCACTCTATAAAAGAATTAGAGCACATTCGCTCCGATATTCGCAGCCTTTCAGATCTCTCCATCGCAGTTACCCATCAAGGCTTCTTGGATGCGCCTGCAGAACTGCTGAGGGCGGCTTTGACATTCAAAGGCGCACGGGCCCAGGTCATCATGCACCCAGACTCCTCCCGACTTGCCAGCCTCTCCAACGCACAGAAGGCGGATCTGTGCATTTATATTGAAGAGCAGCCCGACACCCAAGAAGTCCGCTATTACCAGGGATTTTCCTACACCTCTGCGTCTGGCGAAGCCCTCGCGCACCTTATGGCTCGATATATCAATGCCTCTTCAACTACCGTATACATCTCTGTAACAGGTATGAACGTGCCGGTACTTCGGGAAACAAGAATGACTGCGATAACTATATCCGTCGGCGATCCATCATTCTGGGTCCTCCACTCCCCCGAGACAGCCTCGGCTGTCACAAATGCCATCGCCGAGTGGACTAATAGTGACTTTCGTCACGATGCATAAACTTAATCCACAAAGTTATCCACATCCTGTGCATTAACTAAAGAATGACCCTCACCCTTTACTCTCCATCGAGGGTTCCGGAAAGCATCACTTTATAAATGCGTTCTAGATCCTCCAAGCTGGAAAACTCGATGACAACTTTACCCCTTTGAATCATTGAGTCCCTGGAAACAAAGTCAACCTTGACGCGAGTTGAGAAAAGCTCTTCAAGAATCTCCTCCAACTCCAAAACAACGGCAGGTCTAGGCGCAACCCTAGCTTGACTCTTGGTGCGTGACGCCTTGTCGGATACGGACTCCGTAACCGCGTCTCGCTCACGTCGAATCTCTTCCTCGACCGAACGCACCGAAAGACTCTCCTCGACAATCTTCCGCGCAAGGCTCTCTTGGAAAATTCGATCAGGAGACCCCAGCAGTGCCCTGGCGTGTCCTGCAGAGATCAGGCCTTGGGCGATCATGCTCAAAATACTTGGCGGCAACTGCAGTATTCTCAAAGAGTTCGTTATCGAAACACGTGACTTGCCCATTCGCAAAGCCAATGTTTCGTGGGTCAAGCCAAAATCCTCGATGAGCTGCTGATACGCTGACGCCTCTTCAAGAGGGTTAAGATCCTGGCGGTGAAGATTCTCGACAACGGCCCTTTCCAAAGAAGACAGTTCATCGGCATTGTGAACCAGGGCAGGAATCCTATCCAGCCCTGCGCGCTTGGCCGCTCTAAACCTCCTCTCCCCCGCTATGATCTCGTAACTATCTTCAGACACCGCTCGCACAAGTATCGGCTGTAAAACGCCGATCGCCGCAATCGATGCTGAAAGCGCGTTGAGACTCTCTTCGTCGAACGCTTTTCGAGGCTGGTTTGAATTTGGCGAAATTGCTGCAAGCGGAAGTTCCCTGTAAATGGAGCTTTCCTCTCCCCTTTCGCCTATCGGCAGAAGCGAGCCTAGACCCCTGCCAAGGCCACCTTTACGCGACACCCAAAACCTCCTTCGCTAACTCTCTGTAGGCAATGGCTCCACGAGAAGTAGGGTCAAAAACCGTTATCGGCTGGCCGAATGACGGCGCCTCAGAGATCCTCACCGCCCGTGGGATCACACTGTTGCAAACCTTGTCCCCGTAGAACTTCCGCACATCTTCGACCACCTGCTCAGCGAGCTTCGTCCTAGCGTCGTACATGGTCAAGACCACCGTTGAGATATCCAACGAGGAGTTCAGACTGTTTTGCACCAGCTTCACGTTTCTAAAAAGCTGGCTTAACCCTTCCAGCGCATAGTACTCGCACTGAATTGGCACCATAACCTCGGTTGCCGCGCATAGCGCGTTGATCGTCAAAAGCCCGAGCGATGGGGGACAGTCGATGAAGATAAAGTCGTAGTCCTCCAAAATCGGCTCGAGAGCCTTGCGCAGTCGAAGTTCCCTGGAAAAGGCGGACACTAGCTCGATCTCAGCACCTGCCAGATCAATTGTTGAGGTGCAGGCGAATAGATTCTTCACAGCTGTTGGTTCAATCGCATCCTCGATTGGAACGTCCTTCATGAGCACGTCATAGATGGTATAGTCCAGCGAACGCGCATCTATCCCCATACCGGTACCGGCGTTACCTTGAGGATCCAAATCTATGACCAAGATCCGTCTACCTATCTCTGCCAAGGCAGCGGCTAGATTCACCGCTGTGGTTGTCTTGCCAACTCCGCCCTTCTGATTTGCTATCGCGATTACCCGCACATCTTCTACTGACATTTACTTCCTTCTTCCAGCTCGCCGCCAGATAGGTTCCACGTGGAACATAATCGTTTTAGATAGGACAGGATAGTGTTCCACGTGGAACACTTAGAACAACGGCTTCTTCTCAGGTATCCCGACCCCTCGTGGAAATTTACCACGTGGTTTCCAACTCTTCACCATCCAGCAGTAGGAAAATTCAAATCTCCTGTAAATAGGGCTTGAGAATCCAAGCATTCTCAATCCATCCTCTGGCCACCTGTTCTCCAATGAGTCTGGTGGCTCAGAGACCAGTAAGATGCCGTCTTTGTGCAATAAACCGCTAGCATTTTCCGCTGTAGCAGATGGAGAGGCAAATCCCCGCGCCGTCACAAGGTCAAATGACAGCATATATGCAGGGGATTGAGCACATTCCTCACTTCTGCCACCATAGACACTGACTCGCTCCTCCAATTCGAAATACCTAACCATCTCTTCCAAGAAAAGGTACCTCTTCCTCATTGAATCAACGAGAAGACATCTTGACTCGGGGAACCACCCAGCTAGCAACAGTCCAGGAATTCCAGCACCGGATCCTAGATCTGCAACAAAAAAAGAGGACGGGAGCGCTCCCGTCCTCAATAACTCATCTATGCAAGCTGCAAAGCCCAAACTGTGTTGAAAAGCAAGTTCAATTGGCTTCGGCCCAATGAACCCGCGCTCCTGGGCTTGCATTAGCCAGTTCTGCTGCTCCCTGCTAAGTTGTCGAGAACCCGTCAGGCCTGAACCTCCTCAGCCACCTCTTCGGTAACAGGCTCCACGACCACGTAACGGCGCGGCTCGTACCCCTCCGAACGAGTCTTCACGCCTGCTATCTCACCAATCACGTCGTGCACAATTTTCCTATCTGAAGAGTTCATCGGTTCGAAAACCTTGCTGACTCCGGAGTCGCGCACCTCTTCAGCAAGCTTCCGCGCAAACGCCTCCAAAGCACCACGCCGCTTCTCGCGATAGCCGTCGATATCGACAACGATTCTTCCAGAGCGTCCGCCGGCATTCCTCTGTACGACAGTTCTGGTCATATCCTGCACCGCGGCAAGAACTGCTCCCCGAGGCCCAATCAAAAGTCCAAGCTCGGCTCCAGTAACAGAAATGTTTATGGTATCGTCTTCGATGCCCTGCACTGCCACGGTGCCCTCTAACCCGATCTCATTCAAGATTCCTGCAAGAAAGCTCTGCGCAACTGTCGCTTGCTCTGCTAGCGACATAGATTCCGTTTCCATCTCAGGTTCTTTCCCCTCATTAGCCTCAACTGAACTCTTCTTGGGACCTCTATTGCCATTTCTTGAACTTGGTTTTCCACCACCGCGGCCACTGACGGGCTCACTCTTTGCGGTACTCTTCGAAATGCTCTCAGCTGGTGGCTCCGCAGCCTTGGGTGCCACAGGCGCAGCTGCTGCTGCTTTCGGCTTCTCCGGCTCCTCTCGAACCTTTCGCCGCCTTGGCCTTCTCGTGTCCTTTGCTCGAGGTACTGCCGGCTTTACTCTGGCTTTTACTCTTGCTAGCTTCTTGCTGATTCCCAGAAAACCTGATTTCGGCTCCTCGAGAATCTCAAATTCTGCGTCGACGTAGTCAACTCCTAGAATATCGAGCGCCATTTCCTTTGCTTCTTCGACAGTCTTTCCTGTCGTCTCAACCCATTCCATAACCAAACCTGTCTATGCACAATTTTCCTATGTGAACACCGCCCACCACGAAGCTCTACCCGCTTCGCTTGTCGTTCTTACCTTGGCCCCTCGGTCGACTCTGGCCAGGGCGCTTTTGGCCACCAGCTCCTGGTTTGTTAGTTCCATTATTGCTGGATTTCCGTCCGGTTGTACCGAAATTGCCACTGGGCTTTTGTCTTGGCTTCTCTTGCTCTTTGTCCGCGGTCTCTCGAATAGATGACCAGAACGATTTGAGCGTTCCTCCCTCGGGCTTAGCATGCTCTATCTCCTCAGTGCCTGCCGCCCGTGCCTCAGCATTCGCTTGAAGATGCTTCTTAAGCACCGGGTCATGCCGATACATGAGCTCCTGCTGACCAATCCTGAACAAGCTCGAAACTATGAAATACAGGTTCACACCAGCTGGAATCGTGATATAAATAACCGCGAAAATGATAGGCGTATATTTCTGGAGCATCTGAGCCTGGGGGTTGGCCGCAGCTGCCTGAGGATTCTTGCTCGTCAGCTGTGCCATCTGCAGATACTGCAGCACAACAGCGATAGCGATCACCAGGTAGTAGGGGAGAGCATTGGTAAAGCCGTGAACCCTTGTTGCAGTCTGTGAAAGATTTATTCCAAGAGTCTGCATCTGCCCGTGAGAAGCGATTAGATTCTGATAGAGCAGCGTTGTATGACTTATGTACTTCGGGGCCGCATGACTGCCTACCGTGTTGGTCAGACCCCTGATGACCGAATACATGACATACAAGAGCGGAAATTGGGCAAGCATCGGAAGGCACCCGCCTGCAGGAGAAACCTTGTTCTCCTTGAATAGCTGAGAAAGCGCCTCTTGCTGGGCGACTTTATCGTTCTTGTATTTCGCCTGTATCCTTTTCATCTCGGGCTGGATTCTTTGCATCTCGAGCATCGAACGCGTGCTCTTGACGGTCAGAGGGGCCAGAACGATCATCACAGTTATCGTCAGCAGCGCAATCGCAACCGCGTAATTGTGAATCAGACCATAGTAAAAAGCCAGTAAACCTGCGATTACCTCAAAAATCGGGTTAAGGATCTGACCGAGAAAACTCATTTAGACTTCCTTAAACTAAAAACTTCCGGCACCGGATCTACTCCAGAACTCCCGAGCGGGTTGCACCTTCCGATACGCTTTGCAGAAAGGAGCGAACCCTTAACGAAGCCGTACTTATCATATGACTCCAACGCATATTCAGAACAGGACGGAAAGTACCGGCACGGAGATGGCTTACCGACGCGAGAAAGCTGGTAAAAACGAATCGCGCGGATGGCCAAGGAAGTGGCCAAGTTCATAAGTTCAACCCACCATCTTCAAAGTCACTGCTTTCCCTTTAAAGGCAAAACTTCCCTCAACTCGCTCCTGAGCTCCTCAAAATCTCTCTCCACCGCCCTCGGTGAAACTATGACTAGATAGTCTCCGTAAGGTATCTGGCACGAATACTCCCCAACCAAGGAACGAAGTCTCCTCTTCACCTTGTTGCGAACAACGGCGGTGCCGACCCTTTTACCAATTGAATATGCCACTTTTACAGTGCCTTGGCTGTCGTCAATTCTATATACGAGGCTCAAATCCTTCGACCTGGCTCTCTTTCCAGTCTTCTGAAGCCTCTGGAAAGCTCGCTTCGAGTTGAGTACATGAACCCGACACGACTTGACCAACTAGCCTCCTAGGCCGATAAGCGAGCACGACCCTTGAGACGACGTGCCCTGATTATCGCACGGCCCGCCCTAGTGGACATACGATGTCTGAAGCCGTGTTTCTTGGCTCTTCTTCTGTTATTTGGTTGGAAGGTCCGCTTCATTTACTCTCCGCTCATGAGGTCCGATACGCCCATGTACTCGATTTTCGGCTCTATCGGATCTTCGCAATACAAGTTCCCAAATTCTAGTCGGCAGATCCCCCCCTCTCGGCCAGAACCTGGCTCAAGACGAGCGGAGAGGTGGCACTGAAAAAGCGTGTACTTTTACCAGTCTTAGACAATGGTTCCCGTAACTAGGACAGAAAGATTCACAATGAAAATTATGCATGAGATTGCATATAAAAAATAAATCTCATGAAATCTGAAATTGCTTTATTTAGGGGAGTTTCGCGTCTATGATAGAGTTTCCAACTGGGGGCGACAAACTGTAAGTGCTGGTAAATAGATATTTTGGCGGAAATTGCGGAACAAATGACAGCTTCATGTGGATTCAAAACCCGGAGGGTAAGGTCTTCGGATTTTGTGGAATTTCTCTGCTGTTATTCATATCTGCAATCGAATTTACCATTGGAAAAGTTATACACAGATATGGAAAAGTCTGTGGATAACCTGTTGTCATCTCGGAGTTTTCGGCAATGAACGATGCATCAAGGCTGTGGATAACTTGTACAGAATCACTCAAACAACAGTTGCCTGAGTCAACATGGAAGGCTTGGTTCGAGGCGATCGAACCTGTGGAACTTCAGGGAAACACGTTGGTTCTAAACGCTCCCAGCCAGTTGGTGAAGGAGAGAATTCAGAATCGGTTCATGGCTCTTATACAAAGTTCACTCACGACGGTCACCGATGACGAGTACTCGGTAGAGATTTCTGCAGTGCCTAAGCCTCAAAATGAGATAGTGTTCTCTGACAATTATGACGGCGATTCGACATACCCCGAACTTCCGCTACAAGATAACAAAAAGGAAAGTTTGGGTGCCTCCTCGAAAGAGTTTGCCGCCAGCCTATTCAACATCAACGACTTTGGAACCAAGCGGGTGAAATCAAAACGCAGCGAGTCGTCACCGCTGGATCCAAGGTACACCTTCGATTCCTTTGTGATTGGAGCATCTAACCGTTTTGCGCACGCTGCTGCACTCTCGGTCGCTGAAACCCCGTCGAAGTCATATAACCCGCTGTT
>JAJYVK010000034.1:0-2657 GCA_021792075.1 Actinomycetes bacterium
AAGTGTATGCCCGTCCCATGGATTTCCAGATGCGGGTATTGGCTTTCTCCAGGAAATCCAAATGTTTACTATCCAGATTGCGAATGCAAGCCCCATCATGTAGGAACCTATCGTCGATATCTGGTTCAGCGTCGTGTAATGATCAACGGGCAGATACTCGGCAATTCTACGTGGCATTCCCTTGAGCCCAAGGAGGTACTGGGGAATGAACGTAATGAAAGAGCCTATGAAAGCGAGCCAAAACTGAATCTTCGCCATACCTTCTCGATACATACGACCTGTGAACTTGGGATACCAGTAGAAAAACCCCGCAAACCCCGCAAAAACAGTGGTTGCCAGAAGCACCTGATGGAAGTGGGCCACAACGAAGTATGTATCGTGGGTGGCAAAGTCGATCGGCGGTGATGCCAACAACACACCGGTGATTCCGCCCATTACAAAAATGATGATGAACCCCACAGCAAAAAGCATTGGCGCCTTATATTCAACCTGGCCGCCCCACATCGTGCCGATCCAGGTGAAGATCTTTATTCCGGTAGGCACAGCGATCAAAAGAGACATCGCACTGAAAAACGGCAAAAGCACCGTTCCCGTGGTGAACATGTGGTGCGCCCAGACGCCGGTGGACAATCCTGCTATGGAAAGGGTGGCAAAAACCAAACCCTTGTAGCCAAAGACCGGCTTCCTCGAGAACACCGGAATAACCTCTGAGACGATTCCGAAGAATGGAAGTGCGAGAATATACACCTCGGGGTGACCAAAGAACCAAAAGAGGTTCTGCCACAAGACCGGCATACCTCCGCCAGCCACCGAATAGATGTGTGTCCCTAAGTGCCTGTCGGCGTAGAGCATGATCAAAGCCGCCGTCAGCACCGGAAACGCTATGAGAATCAGGATCGCAGTCACAAGCATGTTCCAGACGAAGATCGGAAGACGAAACATAGTCATGCCTGGTGCGCGCAGGTATATCGTCGTCGTCACCAGGTTGACTGCCGTAAAGATTCCGGAGAAACCAACCAGCATGATAGAGACGATCCAAAGATCTGGACCCGCTCCGGGTGAGTTGGTGGCGCTCGAAAGCGGAGCATAAGATACCCAACCAAAGGCAGCTGCACCTGATGCGGTCAGAAATCCAAGCAACATACTTATGCCGCCGGTGAGGTACAACCAATAAGAAAGGGCGTTAAGCCTTGGAAACGCCATGTCCGGCGCGCCGATCTGCAATGGAAGGATGTAGTTCGCAAACCCACCGAAGGCAAACGGACCAGCGAAGAGATAAAGCATCATTGATCCGTGGATGGTGAAGAGCTCATTATAGGTTTGCGGTGACACGAAGTGGTTGTTAGGGGCAAAGAGCTGCGTCCTGATCAACATCGCCATCGCCCCAGCAATGATGAAGAATACCAGCGAGGTGTACATGTAGTTCTTGCCGATGATCTTGTGATCCGTCGAAGTCAGCCAGAGAAGAAAACCTCTCGGTTGTTCCTCGTGATGTGCCTCACCGCCAGGATAAGTACTTAGTTCTTCTTCTATTACCGTCATGCTGTCACCTTTTGTTGCTGTGAGGTTAGCCAACTAGAGAACTGACTGGGGCTCACCACGTTCACATTGAATAGCATCTCTGCATGGTAGAGTCCACAGAATTGCGAACACTTGCCCGGATACTGGCCGGTCTTGGTCGGGGTGAAGTCAAAATAATTTGTCACTCCGGGTAGGGCGTAACGCGAAAAGTTGAACGCCGGAATATAGAAGCCGTGAACCACATCAGTAGACACCAACTTGATCGTCGTGGTCTCCCCCTCTGGCAGCTCCAGTGTCGGGTATACGGATCCCTTTGGAATGACTGTGACGCCACCTGGATATTCGAATTTCCACCCCCACTGAAAACCTACCACTGTAACCCTCAGCGCAGGATGCGAGCTTACGGCATCGATCTGATTCTCAGAAACGAAGGTCGCCGCAAACAGGCCGATGACAATCAGCACCGGGACAATGGTGTAGATGAGCTCCCACTTCATGTTAGAGTGGCTCTGCCTCGGAATGATGTCCCCCCGCCTGCGGAACCTGATCACAGCGTAGAAAAGAACACCAAATGTGATCACGGCTACAAAAACCGCAGTAACCAAAAATCCCTGCCAAAGGTGGAACTCATTCTGTCCCTGAGTCGTCGCTCCTCTGAATGCCCCAAATGTCGGCAGGTTACAGGCGCTCAGTACCGCAGCGCCCAGCGCAAGCCCGACGATATTTCTCGATCTGACCGTAAAAAGCCCTCTCTTCAACTGCCCATACATACCGACATCCGCACTCGGCTTATCTGCTCGCACGGCACCCAGTTCCATTCATGCTCATTTCCGACATTTTAAAATTGTTTGATTCCCCGAGCGGACCCGCTATATCCAGGGTCTCCAGTAGGAACCTCTGGCGGACTCCCGATCCCAACAGACTGAAAAGTCCAGACGCTTCTTCAAAAACCTGCAGCATCACTCGCCGTCCTCTGAATCCATGCCATCCCTACCAGACTGCGGACCTCTCGGACTGAACAGTCCTCCACCTGCACCCGGTGCGCCGCGCGGTACCTGGTATACGCCGGAACCACCGCTCGGACGCTCGCCGATCTCCTCTGTGACCACAGCTGAAACCGAAGACACCGAGAAGAC
>JAJYVK010000034.1:2667-10007 GCA_021792075.1 Actinomycetes bacterium
TTCGGCTCTGCGCCGTGCATAGCGCTGCGTTTCAGCTCAAGCTCGGAACGCGGGTCAGACTCCTCAGCGGTGTACTCTCCCTCTTCGGAGCGGAAGACCACCATCGCCTTCCTCGGCGTTCCCGCCAACGGGGTAGAGCGCGCCTCCTTAGCCAGCTGATAGGCCACAAATGCCGCGATCGGCGGAATAACAAAGACCAGCACCCTGAAAGTCCATAGAACAAAGTTAAGCGAAACGTTGAATGTGTTTGCCAGAACATCTGTTGAAGACGCAAAAAAGAGCACCATATAGAAGGCCATGACGCCGACACCAACTGAGGTCCTCCACGGATTATCCCGGGGATTCTCAAGGAGATGATGCACGGCAGAGTCCTTGGTGAACTTTCGTTCGATCCAGGGCCACGCCATCAAGAGACCGAACGTTATGCCCGGCAACAGCACAGCCGGGAAGAAGATGGTGGGAATCATATGGCCAAAGCCAGTTATCTCCCAAGACGGGAAGAGTCTCAGGGCCCCGTCCAACCATCCCATGTACCAGTCAGGCTGAACCGCATAGGAAACCTTGTACGGGATGTAAGGGCCATACATCCATATCGGATTAATCTGCACCAGGCCACCAAGAGCTGCAAGAACAGCGGCTGTCAAAAAGAAAAATCCTCCGGCCTGCATGGCATATGCCGGCCACATTGCAATGCCGACCACGTTCTTCTCGGTCCTTCCCTTGCCCTTGTACTGGGTGTGCTTCTGGTGCCACATGATTGCCAGGTGCGCGCCGAGAAGACCAGCCATCAGTGCCGGGATCAAAAGAATGTGGATCGTGTAGAAACGCGGAATGATCTTGTCTCCCGGAAACTGGCCACCAAAGAGGAATGACGCCAGATAGCTCCCGACCACCGGAATCGAAAGCGTTATTGAGTACGCAATGCGAATTCCTGTGCCCGAGATCAAGTCGTCAGGCAGCGAGTAGCCGAGGAATCCTTCGAGAATCGCCATCATAAGAAGCAGTGAGCCGACCAGCCAGTTGATCTCCCTTGGCTTACGAAATGCACCGGTGAAAAAGACCCTCAACAAATGAACCACAATGGCTGCTACGAATACGTTGGCTGCCCAGTGATGCATCTGCCGCATGACAAGGCCTGCACGGACATTGAAAGATAGGTTCAACGTTGAGGCATAGGCCTGCGAGACAACGTGGCCATCCATCGGGGCGTAACTTCCGTTATACACAGTTGTTGCCGACGATGGAACGAAGAACAGGGTGAGAAATACGCCTGTGCCCAGAAGTATGAAGAAGGAGTACATGGCGATCTCGCCGAGCATGAAAGACCAGTGATCTGGAAAGATCTTGTTCAGGGACTTCCTAGTGAATTTGGCGGTCCCGAGTCTCTCATCCAAAAAGTCAATCGGCTTGTAGTTCATGCCCGCTCCCAAAAGCCGGGGCCGATCGGCTCATCGAAACCCGATTGAGCTCGCAGATAGCCCTGGGAGTCGATCTCGAGCGGGAGTTGAGGCAAGGGCCTCGGAGCTGGCCCGAACACAGGATTTGCACCGGTCATGACGTCAAAGAGCGACTGGTGGCAAGGACAGAGCAGCTGCTGGGTCAACTCCTGGTAAAGGCCGACTGGACAACCTGCGTGGGTGCAAACCTTCGAGTACGCCAGATACCCTTGCGGCCCCCAGGTCTCGCGGCCCGGCTTCGTGACGATGTCTTGGAAGGAAGGCCTGATGAGAATGGTTTGCGAGATTGCCCCTCCGGCGTGCCCTTCGGGAAACACCGTGAGCACCCCGCCAACCTCTAGGTCGGTGGCGAGGACCTTGGTACCGTCCGCCTTAACCAGCGCAGAACCCTTGTGCCAGTTGGTCACGTACAACATCTTTTTTGGCTGCGGCCCAAGCGAACGTATGAATGGGAACAGGGTGATAACCCCAAACGCAGCGACTGCAGCTCCCAAGAGCTTGGCCAAAAAGCTCCTGCGCTCTATCAGATTCGCTCCGCGTTCGAAAGAATCGATGAACGCCTGGCGCTCCGATTCCGGACTCTGCAGCTCCTCGCGCTCCTGAACATACGGACCCTGCGGAACCAGGTACTTTCCCCATGAAACGATCCCGAAACCAAGGCCGCCAAGAGCTACAAAAAGTAGAGCGCCCTCGATTTGGGTCTGGCCCCCCTGCCAATAAACCACACCAAGCCCGATTGTCGCCAGGAATGAAAGGGTAAAACTGATTCCAACAACCTTTTCGAAACGGCGTTCAGAAGTCTTAAGCAGACGTTCTTTATCTCTCTCTTG
Source organism: Actinomycetes bacterium (assembly GCA_021792075.1). Classification (GTDB taxonomy): domain Bacteria; phylum Actinomycetota; class Acidimicrobiia; order Acidimicrobiales; family Acidimicrobiaceae; genus SCQM01. The sequence goes on from JAJYVK010000034.1 coordinate 4,955, forward strand.
TTCCAACTTTGGAGTCGAGCTACTCAATGTGCCCGACCTCCGATCCAATAACCAGCTATCATTAACGACCCCAGACCGATCAAGATTCCTACAAAACCTTCAGTGACAGGCCCAACATGGCCAAGTCCAATGCCTCCAGCATTATTTGGATGCTGCAGGTACTTTACGTACTTCACAATGTCTGCAACTTGCTGATTGCTCAGATTGCCAGTGCCGAACCTGGGCATATTGCCCGGACCCGTCTTTATCGCCTCTGCAATCTGAGTCGTAGTAGCGGGATACAGCGACGGTGCATACACACCACCCGCTAGCGCATCGCCAACCCCCGTTATGGTGTGGCAAGCTGCACAGTTTGTCGAGAAAAGCCCCTCGCCGGCGCTCAATGACGCAGCACCTAGGTTGACCTGAGGAATTCCCGGCCCTCCAGGCGCTAGTGATGAAACATATGCGTCAATTGCGAGCTCCTGGCTTCTCGTGAACCTCGAGGGCTTCACGGTCGCCTGAACCGTAGGATCGGCCAGCGGCATTCGACCGGTGGAAATCCAGAAATCTATAGTTGCCGCCCCAAGGCCTTGGAGGTTTGGCGCCCGGCTCGTTCCCGACGCAGCATCTCCATGACAGCTTGAGCAGTTCTCGACGAAGAGCGTCTTACCCAAGGCAATCGTCGAGGGATCCAACTTCATATACGTGATCGGCGCTTTGCCGACCCCTTTAGTGCCACCGTAGGTAACCGAATTACTACTGCTTGAACTCGAAGAGCCCGTTGTTGTCGCCGCAGCTGCGCCCTGTGAAAACAGAGCCATACCGCCTAGAGAAGCTGCAACCCCTAGCGCAACCGGAACCACAACGCGCCCACCCAACTTCTTACGGAATTTCAACTCATCTCCTAGTGGACCAGGAATATTGTCGCATACAGCACGATCCAAACGATGTCGACAAAGTGCCAATAGTAGCTAATTGACTGCATCACCGGAAGGAGTCCGGGATCCTTTGACCTGCCGGCAATCCTGATCAGCAGGAATGCCATAGCTAAAAGCCCCAGGAATACATGAAGACCGTGCAATCCGGTCATGAGGAAAAATAGCGAGCCAAATGCATTTGTCGATGGAGAAAATGCTACATGAGTCCACTCGTAAAGCTGGTTTCCCAAAAACGCAAACCCCATCACCATGGTGATCACTATCCAAAGCCTTGCAGATGCCCGTCTATCATGCTCAAGATCGAAAACAGCTTTCTGCATCGAAAATGAACTCAGAACAAGGACTACGGTGAAGATCCCTGATTGGAGGACGTCAAGCTTGATCCCTCCAAGTGGCCAGGGTCCCGTTGCGTTCGCTCGGATGGAGTAGTAAGCGGCGAAAAGTCCGGAGAAAAACATCAACTCGGAACCCAGCCATACCATGGTGCCCACGCCCAACATGGTTGGTTTGTTGAACCTTATTCCTCCTCTTACCGGCTCAACAGAAGTTGAAATTGCTTGAGTCATTAGACCGTAAAATCACCCTTCATCCCCGATTCGCTGAATAGTAAATATTCGGCTTTTCTTTCCCAGTACCTGATTTTTGCTGTGATAACAAATCAACAATAACACCCGGTACGTCCCTATTGTGCACGAAAACTAATCGGTTAGTGGTTCGGGTCATGGCAACAAAAAGGGCCTGAAGATTCAATGAGCTGGAAGAAAGCAGGTGATCCGCCCCCGAAATTACTACCGAATCAAATTCGAGACCCTTTGCCTCATCAATTGAAAGTACAGCCAATCTGGCATCCGGCCGAGCCAAGGCATCGAGCCCAGACTGGGTGAGTCCATCCAGGTAAACGCTCTTTTCCTCCCCGGGGACTATCACCGCAACGGTTCCCGGCTCAACGGAACTGACCTCGTTGCGCACCACCCGCGATAGGTGCTGCATCAGCTCCTCGTTAACAACGTGTGAAATAGTCACCGGCTGACCGCTATGGCGAATTGAAATTGCTGTCCTGAGTTCCGGAGCGAAAATCTTTAGAAGTGCGCCAGCAACGTCCATCACTTCCTGAGGAGTCCTGTAGTTCACTTTCAGTTCGACGAGTTCGAACGAGCTACCCTTGGGCATAGCCGAAACTATCTCGGACCATGACCGCCTGCCAAAGGGAGAGGTGGCTTGTGCGACGTCTCCTACGAGCGTAATCGAAGACGAAAGCGAATATCGCCCTATCATACGAGCTTCCATTGGAGACAAATCCTGGGCCTCGTCAACTATGATATGGCCGAACCCCCTCTCATCGTCATCCTCCAACCTTTTCTGGTAGCTTCCCAGATGGAGCTTCGCCTCGTTGAGAAGAACTACGTCGGACTTCGACCACGCCCGAGCCTTCGCGTCAGCACTCATGGGCCTGAACAAAAGCCGCATCTCTTCTTCTTTGAAAAGATTCCTTCCGGCAAGACGAATCAATGGCATATGCGAATACAGGTCGCCAACAAGCTCCTCGGGACTGAGCGAAGGCCAGATTCTTTGCACAAGCCTTTGGAAGTCGTTAGCCTTGGTCAACCGACGAGCCAGCTCTGCTTTCACCGCCGCCTCGTCGGACACTCCAGCGTCTTTCTGACTCGCCGACTCTTCCCCGAAAAGTCCCCTGGCCGAAGCCAGCTCATTCGCTCGGATCTCCTTTTTCGCAATGTACTTCTCCACGATGCGTGCCGCCAGGAGCGACTCCACTAGCCTGCGCCTCCGGTTGTGAGTTCCGCCTCTCCTCTTGGCAGCTTTTACAACCTCGGCGGTATCGGCGGGTGACCCAGCCCCGACAAAGGCTCCAAGAGCGATCTCAGCAGGGTGCTTCAGAGGCCTCTGGCGATCCCTCACCGCCTTTGCTATAAAACTTGCCATCCTGAGATCCCCCTTTAGAAGAGCCTCCTCGCTGCTCTCAGGAAGCGCCGCATCGTCGAAACCAGCCAGACCTCGAATAGTCATTATCTGAACGCCGGTCTCCCCCAACGATGGAAGCACCTCGCCGATGTAGCGCGCGAAGATCCTGCTCGGAGCGATGACTAGAACGCCTTGACGCTCAAGACGCATCCTGTAGGTGTAAAGAAGGTAAGCAGCGCGGTGCAGGGCGACGGCGGTCTTACCGGTGCCTGGCCCTCCCTGAACTACCAGTATTCCTGGGAGAGGGGCACGGATGATCTGATCCTGCTGAGCCTGAATTGTGGAGACGATATCAGCCATCCGCCCAGTTCGGGCTCTCGTCACTGCGGCAAATAGGGATCCAGGTCCGGACAACCTGATTTCACCAGCCCCCTCCGAATCTTCTGGGTATCCCTCTACGTCGAAAAGCTCGTCTTCGATGTCGATAAGCTCTTTGTGCTCAAGAGCGAAGTGTCTTCTCCTTGTCAGACCCATCGGATCTTTACCAGTCGCCCGGTAGAAAGGTTCCGCGACAGGCGCACGCCAATCGACTACCAGGGGTTCCATATCCTCATCGGAAACAGCTAGACGACCGATGTGATAAGTGGAAACTGGCCCTAGAGGCCGGTCGTAGTCGATTCCACCAAAGGTGAGCGCCTGATCTCCGATCTCCAACTGTTCCAAGCGGGCGAGGCTCCGACGCACTATGACATCCCTCTCAGCCCTGGCCTGATGAGTCCCTCCCCGCGGAGTGCCGAGAGCGGCCTCCATCATCTCTCGCGCCGACCTCCTCATTGCTTGCAAGCGCTCATTAGCTCTTGCAAGATATTTCTGCTCTGCGGCCAAATCCGGGTTTGAGGACACTTGAACCTTTTCCAAAATCGAAAAATAAAATAACTATCCATTTTATCCCCGATTTCGAACCAGATCCACACGAGCCGAGCTTTCGCCAATGCAGATGGGGGGTTTGGGGATCCTTTCGCCGTTTATCACCTAAGCTTTAATCAGAGTTAGACGAAGGGCCGGATTTGTCCCAAAGACTGAAAAGCGATCTAGTAACAAGAGCTGCATCCGGCGAACAAACCCCCACGGTACCTGTATGGTTCATGCGCCAAGCAGGACGTTCACTTCCCGAATACAGGGCTGTCAGAAAACGTGGTTCGATACTCGATACAATCAAGGACCCGCAGTTGAGCGCGGAAATCACCCTTCAGCCGGTGAGGCGCTACGGCGTCGATGCCGCAATCCTCTACTCGGACATCATCGTTCCCACCTTTGCTGTCGGGTTCGGGATAGAAGTAGTCGAGGGGAAAGGGCCGGTGGCTACCGTGCCTTTCAGGTCTGAGGAGGACCTTAAAAGGCTGCGAGATCTTGAGCCTGAAGTTGACACCAGCTACGTGATTGAGACGATCAGAATACTGGTCAAAGAACTCGACATTCCGCTCATCGGCTTTGCCGGGGCTCCATTTACCGTCGCCAGTTACCTGATCGAAGGCGGTCCTAGCAAGACTTACCTCAAGACCAAGTCGCTGATGCGTTCCAACCCCGATCTATGGCACAAACTCATGGACAGGCTCGCCAAGCTTGCCATCTCGTCCCTTAAATCCCAGATCATGGCCGGAGCAAGCATCTTCCAACTGTTCGACTCCTGGGTTGGGGTCTTGTCGCCTGCCGAGTACGCGGAAATGGTTGCGCCACATTCAAATGCGGTCTTTCACGCACTGGCGGAGTTGAATGTTCCCTCGATACATTTTGGGGTTGGCACAGCGATGCTTCTGGACCAGATCGCCTCATCTGGATGCACCACCGTCGGGGTCGATGATCGCATCGGCCTTGATTACGCATGCCGAATCACGCAAGGCAAAGTCGCGCTTCAAGGCAACCTGGATCCCGCAAACATCCTCATGGGCAAAAATATAGCTATTGACCAAACAAAGAAGGTCCTTTTGGCATCCGCCTGTTCGCCGGGCTACATTTTCAACTTGGGACATGGCGTTTTTCCTGAATCCGATCCACAGGTCCTCAAGGCGGTTGTCGATTTCGTACACGATCAAGGCGCCGCGATTAGGAAAAATGCCCAAACGAGATAGCAGCTTAGGAGAGCAGTGACGCAGGTTGTCGTGATAGGAGGCGGGATATCGGGGCTGGCTTCGGCCTACTTCCTCTCCGAGAGT
>JAJYVK010000035.1 GCA_021792075.1 Actinomycetes bacterium
GGCCGATTTCTGGCCGAACACGACCACTACGATACCGTTCCATCCAACCTGACTGCAAAGATTGGCGCAGTCTCTACGCTCTGACGATGATATCGGCAAGACTATCCGTTTCGGACTTTTCGGATGGCCACATTATACCCATCTTCAATAGGAGCAGGTCCAAGGCTGACCCGCCACGATAGTCTTCCCATAGCCGATGGCTGTACCCCTACTGACGGGTTGGCCATACGCCGATTCGCGAGAAAATATTGCAGCTAGTCAACGTGGATCGCTAGAGTCTTCAGTCGAGCTTGGCCGAGGGCGTTTCACGCGTCCTTGGCACCGTACAGCTATTTTGGCCGCAGAAAAGGCTTCGGACCGCCGCGACTGTAGTCGGCATCCCCAGGAAACGAACCTGCCTGCGCAAGTCTCTCCACGGCCACGTCGTATAGCTCCGCACTAAGCGGACCCTTCTCCGCAGCTCTAACGTTTTCTTCCAAGTGGGAAGCATCGGCTGTGCCAATAAGGCAGATTCCTACTGAGTTCCGCGTTAGGGCGAAACGGATCATGAACTCAATTCGTGACATCCCACCAAGGATTTCATCGATTCCAGCCGCCTCCCATACGCTTTGAGCCTGGCCGAACTTCATTCCAATGGGTATAGATGACCAGCTATTTGCGACAGATCCCCTCCCCACCACGCCACGTGCTACAACCGTCTTGCCGCGACTGGAAAGGCTGTCGGCAATGTCTTCGTGCTGACGCTGGATCGCTGAGTAAGGAAGCTGGAACACGCTGAGAAGATCGACATCTAAGAACTCCTGAATATAGGGCTTTCTTGTGGACAACCCCAAATGGCGGATCACACCTTGTTTCCGAAGCTCGACAAGGACCTCAAGTCCACCCTGCTCCTCAAGCTCTTTTCTAGTTGGATTTCCGTGGAGTTGCATCACATCGATATAGTCAGTTCCCAGTCTTCGAAGGCTCTGTGCTACTCCGGAGCGGATATTGGATGGTGTGAATATATGTGGAGCATGCTCCCCCTGGCCATCACCCACCGCGCATCCACACTTGGTAGCCAGGATTACCTGGTCCCTCTTTTTACGGAATGCGGTGCCAATTCTCTCCTCGCTTCTCCCGTAGTCGATAGAGGTATCGAAGTAGTTAATGCCGAGATCGAGTGCGGCATTTAGGATCTTGATGGACTCTGCATCAGTCAGCTCGACTGAGCGAGGCGGGCCGGCCAGCTCCATCCCGCCAAAACCCAGCCTCCCTCTCGATTCGAACAATGACTCGACCCTGGAGTCTGCCTGATGTCGAAAACCCGGAGCCCTGGGGGCTTCCTCGCTTCCAGGATGTGACATTTCCCTTTACCTTCCTACTAAGACGCACCTTATCCGCGCATCCCAATCACGACACGGACAACCGCAAAGAATCAGTGCGCTTCGCGACATCAAAAACCGCTGACATACAGATTTAATGGCGCGCAACCTCACAGCATGTACGACAAAAGGTCAGGACAACGCATAACCACAGACGCAGCAACTTGAGTCAGACGAATAGTATCACTCCCAGTCTCGAGTCGTGCTAAAGCCATGAGCAAATAGCAGCCACGCTATTGAGACCAACGCATCACATTCTGCCGCAAGACCCCCTCGGTCACGTGCTACTAAAACTGGCCTTTCCGTCTCAAGCAAGGCCGTCGTTTGCCTGAACGTGAACATCCGCGCCACAAGCGTCACTTGCTGTATAAACCCTTATTCCTGCCGAGCCTTCACATTGCCCGCAATTCCGTCGAAGAGCAGAGAAATAACGTTGGCCGTAGCCTCTTCTACATTGCTCGTTCCCTCAGCCACAAGGACGATTCCGGAGCGAAGAAGGCCAAGAAAATAGAATGTGATGGCCCGGCTAGAGATCCCTTCACGAAAGACGTCATGCTGCTCCGCCTTCTCGATCATCGAACTAAGCGGTCCTATGAAACCCTCCTCGACGGCAGCCTTGTCCAAGACAACGCGCTCTCGCATGAGCAGGAATGCAACGCCGGCTTTTGCGAGCACAGCCCTGGCTATGCGTGCAAGACTATCCCGAGTCGAGAGACCAGATCTCTTCGTGGACAAAATCACCTCCGCCAACTCATCCATTGCCTCGGAGTAGATGCTATCGAGCAATGCTTGCCGAGTCGGGAAGTAACGGTATAGCGTAGCCCGTCCAACTCCTACGGCTCCCGCAACTTCAGACATCGACATTGAGAGTCCACCCTCGGAAAGCACGGACGCTGCCCTGTCTAGAATGGCGCTTCGGCCTGACTCTCTGAGCAGAGGCGTCCGAGACCTAGACTGCCGAGTCTCATCCCCTGACTCTTCCAAAATCCAACCCTCTTGCACATTAATAAAACTTACATGGCCTCAGTCTCGATTTGAGATTTTGATGTCTCGTCTTGAGATTTGGCTGTCTATGACCTCTAGTATAGAGAGATGTCCCTCGCTCCCAAATCGAGAATGCCGTCGAGAAAAGGCGAATAATGAGTTCAAAACCAGTCGAATCGCCGACCAGCGAGCCCACGTCGGTGGTCCCTGGCGGGCGTCAATCTAGCGTGGCTCTCATCATCGGTGCGCTGATGCTAGCAATGCTGTTGTCAGCCCTCGATCAGACAATCGTAGCGACCGCACTCCCGACCATTGCGGGTGACCTTGGAGGGCTGAATCATCTTTCCTGGGTGGTGACTGCATACCTCATCACCTCAACGGTCTCCACACCTCTGTGGGGAAAACTTGGAGATCTCTACGGACGCAAAAAACTGTTCCAGATCTCCATTGTCATATTTCTGGTCGGCTCCGCCCTCTCCGGACTCTCCCACAACATGACTGAACTCATCTCCTTTAGAGCCCTTCAGGGAATAGGAGGCGGTGGCTTGATCGTCGGATCCCAGTCGATTATCGGTGACGTCGTTTCCCCGAGAGAGCGAGGGAAGTACCAAGGGTACTTTGGCGCGGTATTCGGTCTCGCCTCAGTTGCAGGGCCATTGCTGGGAGGATTCTTCACCGACAGCCTGAGCTGGCGATGGGTCTTCTACATCAATCTTCCCATCGGTATTCTGGCCTTGACGGCAATAGCGACAGTGCTCCACCTGCCCAGATCAACAAAGTCCCACACAATCGATTACCTTGGCACCGTTCTCATGGGTGCTGCAGTCACAGGTCTCATACTGATGACAACCTGGGGCGGAACAACTTACGCGTGGCTTTCTCCGACAATCGTGGGACTTACTCTGGCTGGGGTACTGCTTCTCGTCGTCTTCATCTTTGTAGAGAGAAAAGCCATCGAGCCTCTAATGCCTCTTCACCTCTTCCGTAACTCAGTCTTCTCGGTGACATCGGGGCTTGGCTTCATCGTTGGCTTCGCAATGTTCGGAGCCATTATCTACCTCCCAACCTACCTCCAGACCGTTTTTGGGGCCTCGCCGACGGCCTCCGGGCTCGAGCTGCTTCCCTTGATGGTTGGACTTGTCGGCACCTCTGTTGCCAGCGGCCAACTCATCACGAGAAGAGGCAAGTACAAGATCTTCCCGATCATTGGAACCGCACTTGTCGCACTCGCACTGTATCTACTCTCGCTCATGACGGTCAACACGAGCCTTTTTGAAGCCTCGATATTCATGCTGATCTTGGGACTCGGGATCGGTGGAGTGATGCAGGTCTTGGTGATTGCGGTACAAAACGCCGTGCCATACGAGTATCTTGGAACCGCCACCTCCACCGCAACTTTCTTCAGGTCCATAGGCGGCTCGTTTGGGGTGGCAATCTTCGGAGCAATCTTCAATGCCCAGTTGACCAAGAACCTTCCTAAATACCTCCCTCCCAGCATCATAAAGACCATGAACAGCGGAAACATATCGGCAAGCCCTTCCGCGCTCGATCATCTGCCCACGCCGGTCAGAGACGGCTTTACACAAGCATTTTCACACTCACTGCATACCGTCTTTCTCGTTGCCGTTCCAATCGCGTTGATCGCCTTTGTGCTGTCGCTTCTGGTCAAAGAGGTCCCCTTGCGCAAAGCAGCCTTCATCGATACCAACCCCATTGCAGCAAGCAAGCCGAAGACACCGGTAGCTGGAACTCCTGTATCAGAGGCCGCGAACCAAGATGAGCTTGAAGATTTCGGTACATCGGAGCCACATGGCAGTTAGCCCCAACTGTCAGCCTCTCCGAAATTTCTAAAACTCTTTGCTCTCAGGCCGGCATCAATTCCAAATCGCAATTCGTCTCGAGCCTTTCTCGGATGCTTGACAGCTATAAGAAGAGCCTGTCTTTGTCTCATCACAGATAGGGGACGACAAGAAGGCTTGTCACAATCCGAGGACTAAATAAAACATGTCACTAATCAGGGCGGTTACCCTATTTCATTTCATCAAGAACAGCCCGAAATCCGAAAATACGACACAAATTCAACAACCATCGTCGACAGCTGACAAACGATTCTTAATCAGGCACGACCCGTCGAAACGCTCAGGTCATCGCAATAAAGCTGAGTGAAACAAAGAAGTCAGCGGCTGCAATGCCACTCGACAATCCTCACCATACGGGCAGCTCCGACGACTCCACGTCACAGTTGAGAACTGTCAGCATGCATATCCATTCAATAAGGCCATGCCAGTTCCGGCAATATGCTTTCTGTCCAGCTACTGATTCTGCTGCTTCAAGAGATCATTCAACTGGGTCAGAGAAATCTCCTCGGTTTCATAGCTGTGGCCACCTCCGAAACAATGGCTGCAATTCTCCGAATGACGCCATGACCTCAACAACTTCGACTCTGACTCATTGAGAACTACCGTGAACTCATCACTTTCATCGCTCAAGTTCAAATCGAAATAGCGCTCCCAAGGAGCAGTCGCAAAATCCGTCGAGCTGGTTGGACGCAATTGTGGTCTTGGTATCCGCTTGAACCTCAGATTGGCCTTATCGAAACACCAAGATGTGTGGCATGATTCAAAGTACAGCAAGTCGTAGTTCGGATTCATTCGCCTCCTCTGCTCATGTTTCATCGCCTCTTTCCGCCCTATTCGTGCCCTACGTCTGCTAGAAAGATATTGAGGTTCTACCGAAAGGCTTCGTGTGCGAGTTAGCTTTTATTTCGATCCTGCATGTCCCTGGTGCTGGCTGACCTCCAGGTGGTTAACAGAGATTCAGCAATTTCGCGATCTAGATATCGCGTGGAAGCCCTTTTCCCTGGAGATCAAAAATACCGGAGTTGACGTACCAGCACAGTATAGACCTGGAATGCGATTGGGCCTCAGGGCACTTCGCGTGATCGAAGCTGCAAAGCTGGACAACATCGCCGACATGGACTCAATAGGCAGATTCTACAAAGCCCTAGGGACGCAATTTCACAATCAGGGTCTAGGTGCAAAATCCTCAATAGCGGACGCCTTGATCGCAGCACAATGGCCAGCTGACCTGCACTACCACGAAAATACCGAAGAAATGGACAAGCCTATCCGCAAGTCAATGGAAGAGGCAGTAGCCCTTTATGGAACGGAAGAAATCGGTGTTCCCCTTCTCGTTCTGGAGGGCGATGCGAACATCGCACTTTCTGGCCCTCTCCTGACCCCAACACCACACGGTCAGGAAGCTGCCGAACTATGGGATGCTCTCGTGACGCTAGCGAAGAGCAAAAGCTTTTATGAAGTTAAAAAACACCGGAACGCTGGGCCAGATTTTTCCTAGGCCACGAACTCCCAATCGATGAACTGCGCATCTGACCATAGCTTTTCTATGGCGTAAAATGCTCTTGACTCCTCACTCATTACATGAACAACAACGTCGCCGAAATCGATCAACACCCAGGAAGCATCACCTAGCCCCTCCATGGCCCGCGGTTTGATTCCGGTGACTTCTTTGGCGGACTTCTCAATTTCCTCGACGATCGTCCTGATCTGACGGTCGTTGGAACCAGAGCATACGACGAAATAGTCGGTTATACCAATAAGGTCGCCTAGTTCCAATACCTTGGGATCCCTGGCCTTCTTGTCGGACGCAGCGCGGGCTGCCAAGACCGCCAACAATCTCGCGTCACCGATCGAAAAGCGTTGAGAAACACCAGCTAGCACTTCAGTGTCGTTCAAGTTTGTCAATACTCCTTCCAGAGAGTCAGTCGATAGATGCATTTTCCATAACCCTTGCGATTGGTTCTGAGTTGAACTCTAGAACATGGATCATCCCCTGAGAACTCGACGTATCAGCCAAAGACGCTTCAGAAATTGAGCGAGAAGTCCTAAAAGCATATTTCGGCAGGTGCGGTCGTGAAGGCAAGAAAGAGGAAGCGGCGAACATGCGGCAATTATAGCGGCCGGTCAAATCCGTTTCCCAATAACGAGAGGGTCTAACATCTAGGCTAGATTCTAGAGAGCTTTTTCTGTAATTACAAGCATGCCAATAGATTGAGGCTTACTCTTCGCCGGGAACGTACAACTTATGCTGCCTAATGTAGTCAATTGCCGCAGATGGAATCAGATAGTCCAATGGTCTGCCCTCGATTGCCCTGGCCCGCAAATCGGTAGAGGAGATGTCGAGGGAAGGGACTTCAACCTCCAAATAACTCCATCGCTCGCCCAGATTGCTCGGTCTCACCGAACCAGGTCGGTTCACGATAACGAGCGTCACAAGGTCTGCGAGATCATCTGCGCGCTCCCAGGTATCGAGTTCGGAGGCGACATCTGCACCAATGATCAAAAAAAGTTCGTCGTTCGGGAACTGCTTGCGGATCTCTAACACGGTATCAATGGTGTAGGACTCCCCTCCCCGTTTGATCTCGATATCGCTTGCCTCGAGACCTTCAACCCCCGATACTGCCGCTCTTACCAGTGCAAGCCTCTCCGCAGCCGGCTGTACCTTCCTCAAACCCTCCTTTTGCCAAGGAATATTCGCAACAACCATAAGCACCTTGTCCAGATGAGCGCCAGCCTTTGCATTAACTGCCGCAGCCAAATGTCCCACGTGGATAGGGTCAAAGGTCCCACCAAATATTCCGATGCGCACTAGTCCGCTTGCCTCATTTCCCGTCTAGAGCAGCTACTACTGGGGCGAAGGCTTCCATTTCTTGCTGGTGAATAATCCAATAAGAGAAACCAAAACGCTCTCTGCGCTTCTCTAAAGTCTCAATTATCTCATTTACAGACCCCGCCAACACAATTGGGGTCTCGATTGCCTGCTCTGCACTAGCCCCGAATGCTGGGGCTATCTCACTGAGCCAAGAATAGCCATTGTCACAAACTTGCGCCACAAGGGTAAGGCACTGCAGCTCGATCTCGTGGAATCTGCTGCCAGCAGACTCTTTGACCCACTGGAGCCTTTCCAGAAATCTCTCCGGGGAGACGGAACTCAATACATCTGCATTTATGGTTCCGGCCGCCAGCGACGGGTTGATTCCCACAACCCGAGCATAACGAGCTGCGAGCTCAAGAATCTTGCGTCCGCCGCCTCCAATCGTCAAAGGAGGGCCACCTCGGTGATACGGCCTGGGTTGGCCAGTAGCCCCTTCAACGCTGTAGTACTTACCCTTCAGGGTGGCTGTCCCATTCTTCCACATGGAAATCATTATCTGGACCGCCTCTGAAAGGCGCTCCACACGAACTCGGGGAGAATCGTACTGGATTCCTGACTGGTCGTAGTCGCTCCTTCTCCAGCCTGCGCCCATCCCGACCTCTAGCCGACCCTCACTTATCAGGTCAAGTGTCGCCATTTCCCTCGCCAACGTCACCGGATGACGATAGTCATTGTCAAACACCAGCGACCCAATTCTGAGAGTTGACGTCGACATTGCTGCAGCGGTCATTGCCACTATTGGCGAAAACTGGTCGTCGTCAAGATGATCTGGAACCAAAAGTGAACTGTAGCCAAGCGATTCGGCACGCCTGGCGATCTCCCGCCACTCGGCTCCCGTACCGGCCGGCTTGGAACCCTGAACACCGAATCTAAATCGCTTCATTATCGTTGGCCAATCGCTGAGAATCCTTTATCGTGTAGGTAAAGACTACATGTCAGCCAATACAAAGATCCCAAGATGGCTTGGGCATCGACTTAAAGGTTGACGATATGTCGCGTGGACGAGGACACTTTCAGAATGCAAACAACCTGGAATCCAACAAGCTGGAAAGAGTTCCCAGCTCTCCAACAACCGGAATGGCCGGATTTGGCAGAGTATGAAGCAACGTTGAAGGAACTCGCAACTTATCCGCCGTTGGTCTTTGTCAACGAGATCAGGACCCTCCAGTCAGCGCTCTCTATGGCGACCCAGGGAAAAGCCTTTCTTCTACAGGCTGGCGACTGTGCAGAATCGTTCCAAGACCATTCAGCTCAGACGATTCAGCACAAGCTAAAGGTCATCCTACAGATGGCCGTGGTCCTCACCTACTCAACCGGGGTACCCGTGATCAAGGTTGGCAGAATCGCCGGCCAATACGCCAAGCCCCGTTCGAGCCCGTTTGAAAAATACGGAGACGTCGAACTCCCATCCTTCCGCGGCCACATAGTCAATTCAGAGCTCCCGGATTTTACAGCGAGAATCCCCGACCCATCAAGGATGGTTACGGCTTACCAGCAATCGGCATCCTCACTGAATTTGATCCGTTCTTTCACGAAGGGTGGCTTCGCCGATCTTTCAAAGGTGCATACCTGGACCCAGGAGTTCGTAGCATCAAGTGCCGAAGGCCAGCGTTATGAAGCCGTGGCATTCGAAATTGAGCGGGCACTGCGATTCATGGCGGCATGTGGCATAGATCTCTCGAAAGAACAAGTCCTTCAGCAGGTAAACTTTTGGACCAGCCACGAGGCACTTCTGCTCGGATATGAATCGGCTTTGACCAGGCAGGACCCTGCAACTGGAAAGTGGTACGATCTCTCCGCTCACACGCTGTGGATTGGGGAACGCACACGGGATCTCAACGGTGCCCATCTTGAGTTCGTCTCAGGAATCTCTAACCCAATCGGCTGCAAGATCGGCCCCAATACAACAAGGGATCAAATTCTCGGAATCTGCGAGAAGCTCAACCCGAGGCGGATACCGGGACGTCTGACACTTATCACCCGGATGGGCGCCGAAAAGATCACCGACATCCTCCCCTCATTAGTCGAGGCGGCCAGAGATGAAGGTCATCCCGTTCTGTGGACGTCGGATCCAATGCACGGCAACACCTTTTCGAGCTCTGGTTCCGGCTTGAAAACCAGAAGCTTTGATGTGATTTTGAAGGAGCTGAAGGGCTTCTTCGAGGTGCACAAAGAACTAGGAACGTGGCCTGGAGGGGTCCATATAGAACTCACCGGCGAAGACGTGACTGAATGCCTAGGCGGTGCCGAAGAAGTTCTGGAGCATGAACTCGACATGAATTACAACACGATCTGCGATCCAAGACTTAATGGGAGGCAGTCGCTCGATCTCGCCTATCAAGTCGCCGAAATGCTGATTTAGAACTTAAAATACTTGTAATCCAGCTACCCCACTGAGATAGACTTACCTGTCGAGCAGAACAAACCTAAACTCGCCAACAAATCCGCCTTGACCATGTCACGGATTGACAACTTAGGTACAGGGGTATATGTCTAGACAACTCATGGAAGAGTCGCGCGGCGCTCGCCTTTTGGCATGCGTCCACATTTCTAAAGCGGCCAGGGCATTTTCTTTGCTTCTGGTCATAATTTGCCTCAGTTATTCGATCGCTTCTATGCAATCGGTGAACCCATATTCACGTAGCGCTTTGGCCTCGTCATCTCTGGGCGGATACTGGATGGTCGGAACAGACGGTTCCACCTATAATTTTGGGACGCCGGCATTGGGATCGGCAGCCCCATACCATCCCGTCAAACCCATTGTCGGTATGGCCGCCACCCCTGACGGGCACGGCTATTGGCTCGTCGCATCGGATGGCGGGATCTTCTCCTTCGGAGATGCCACCTTCTACGGCTCCATGGGCGGAA